>JAJXTK010000301.1 GCA_021783935.1 Myxococcales bacterium
CGATCGTACTGCGCCGCCGCCTCCCGCTCCCTTCCCCCGCACCGCGGGGGAAGGGCTGGGGATGGGGGCTGTTAGAACGCGACCACTCGCTCAGCAGGAGAACCACACCCGCCTAGCCTCCCCCATGGCCCCTCTGGCCGCCGGAGGCACGCCGACCGCAGACACAAACCCACTCCCCGCGCCGCGTCGTCTCCTCGAGCCTCAGGTCCGCGAAGGCCTCGCGCACCTGCCGCTCGTGCATCTCGAGCACCCCCGACAGGACCAAGAGCCCCCCCGGCTCCACGCGTGCGACGAGCGCATCGTGCAGCCCGACCAAGATCTCGGCCTGGATGTTCGCGAGCACGATCGGGTAGCGCGCGTCGATCTCCGCGACGCCGGTCGTGTCCGCGACGAAGCGATCCGATAGCCCCGTGCGCGCCGCGTTCTCGTTCGCCACGCGCGCCGCCGCCTCGTCGATGTCGATGCCGCGCGCACGCGCCGCGCCGAGCTTCAGCGCGACGAGCGCGAGGATGCCGCTGCCGCAGCCGACGTCGAGCAGCTCCTTGCCGCGCAGCTCCGCCTCGCGCGCGTCGAGCACCTCGGCGACCAGCGACGTCGTCGCGTGCAGGCCGGTGCCGAACGCGCGCCCCGGCTCCAGCTCGAGCACGATCGTGCCGGGCACCTCGGCGATGAGCGCGTCGGGCACCTCCCGCCACGGCGGCTTGATCACCACGCGCGGCGAGACGCGGAACGGCGCGAAGTGCTCCTTCCACGCGTCGCGCCAGGCGTCGCCGACGACCTCCTCGAGGCGCGGGTTCAGCTCGGCGTCGAACGCCGACATCGCCTCCTCGGCCACCTCGCGCGTCGCGAACGCGGCGACGAGCGTCACGATCTCGCCGGGCGACGGCTCGCGATCGCTGCCGCCCCACCCCTCGTCGATCGGCGCGCCGACGTCTGCGCCGAAATCGCTCGGCGGCGCGGGGCTCTGCGCGCCGCGCACCATGGTGAACGCGTCACGCTGCTCGACCCCCTCGGCGCCGAGCTCGAAGAGCTGCGTCGCGGCGGCCTCGGCGAGCTCGACGGGCACGTCGATGGCCACGAACGGGTAGCGCGGGAGGTCGTCGGCGAGCTCGTCCGTCATCGCGCGCTCGCGCTCGTCACACCGAGGAGGCGCGCCGCATGAGCGTGCCGCAGAGCACCGAGCCGGCGTCGCGCGCGCGCTCGATCTCGAGCCCCGCGCGGTAGGCCGTGCCGGCGGCCGCCTCGTCGCCGAGCAGCTGGTGGCACATGCCGAGCATCTCGTAGTCGACCGCCTCGTGCAGCGCGGCGCACAGCGTCGCGAGGGGGGCGAGCGCGGCGCGGTGCGCCTCGACCACGGCCTTCGTGGGCCTGCCCGCGTTCTTCGCGTGGACCATCAGCTTCAGCGCCTGGCGCTGATCCTCCGGGCGGTAGGTCGCGAATTCCGCGGACGCGAAGAGCCCGCGGTAGCCGTCGTAGGCGCCGTCGACGTCCCCGGATTTCGCCTTCAGCGCGATGCCCTTCACGACCGAGATGAGCGCTTCGTTCGCCATGCGGACGCTAGGCCTACCCCGAGCGCCGGCGGTCGAACAGCGGCCCGCCTCGGACCACCCCTCGACCGCGCTTCGAGCGCTACACTCGCAGCCTTGGAGGTCGCCGATGCGCGCTCGCTTCTGGTCACGTTCTCGTCGGCTCGCTCGAACGGGGATGCTCGGGCTCGCCCTTGCGTTGCTCGCCTGCTCGGCGGGCAAGAGCTCGCCCAGCTCCATCAAGGCGGGCGACGCCGGCGCCGACTCCAGCGGCTTCGCCCCCTTCGACGCTGCGTTCGACGCCAACGGCGACACGAGCCAGCCGGTGCTCTCGACGCTCACCGGCACCGTCAAGGCGCCCGAGGGGACGATCCCGATCTCGGGCGCCCTGGTCTATCTGGTGCCGACCGCGCCCGATGCGATCCCGAGCGGCGTCTACTGCGACACGTGCGTGAAGCTCGAGGTCGGCACGCCGTACACCTTCTCGAAGGCCGACGGCAGCTTCTCGCTCGGCGCCGTCTCGCTCGGCAGCCAGATGCTCGTCGTGCAGAAGGGGCAGTTCCGACGCGTGCGGTCGATCAACGTCACGGCCGGCTCGGTGGCCGTGCCGGTGGCGATGACGACCATGCCGAAGAAGACCGACGCGGCCGCGGGCGACACCATCCCGCACATGGCGCTGGTGAACGGCACCTGGGACGCGATCGACGTCTCGCTCGCGCGCATGGGGCTCGGCACGATCGTCACCACGACCGATCCGATCTTCCACATCCCCACCACCGGCGTCGACAAGAAGACCGCGCCCTACGACTACTACTACGGCGATCCCGCCTACGTCCCCGGCTCCAAGGGGGACTACACCAAGATCCTCGACGACTACTCGGTGCTCTCGCAGTACCACGTCATCTTCCTCCCCTGCTCGTGGAGCAGCGGCACCACCTGCGACACCTCGCAGCCCGCCGCCGACGACGCGAAGGCGAAGACGAACCTGCAGAACTTCGTGAAGGCGGGCGGCAAGGTCTACGCGACGGACTACTCCTACGAGTTCGTGCGGCAGATCTTCCCGGGCTACGTGCACTGGCAGGAGGAGACTTCGGCGATCGGCTCCGCCTGCCTCTCCGGGTCGTGGGATTCGCCGGCGGTCTCGCCCGACCAGGGGCTCACCGACTGGCTCGCCGCGCAGTCGATCACGTCGTTCTCGGTGCAGCAGAACTGGACGGCGCTCTCGGGGGTCTCGCCGCAGCAGACGGTCGACGAGAAGGGCAACCCGATCACCGAGACCCCCAAGATCTGGGTCAACGCCACGGCGAGCTCGTACGGCACCATCCCGACGACGGTGAGCTTCCAGCAGCAGTGCGGCCGGGTGCTCTACAGCACCTACCACACCGAGTCGTCGTCGAGCACGCTGCAGCCCCAGGAGCGCGCGCTGCTCTACATCCTGCTCGAGGTCGGCGTCTGCCTCGGCCAGGTCACCATTCAGTAGCCGAGCTCACTGACCGACGGTGATCGTGACCGTGGACGTCGGCGCGCTCGGGTTCTTGTGGCGCGAGAGCAGGATGCCGCCGACGATCGCGCCGCCGATGATCGCGGTGGTGCCCGTCCAGAACCACCACGTGCCGAACACCGAGCCGCTCTCGCCGGCGACGGCCACGCGCAGCGGCGTGTCGGCGTCGCCGCGATTGGCGATCGGGATGCCCCCCTCGTCGAACGCCTGCAGGTAGTACTCGACGAGCGGCGGCTTCACCGCCGACGAAGGGATCTTCGCGCTCAGGCTCGAGCCGCTGAGCGCGACGTCGGCCGCGGTGAACTTGCCCGAGGAGCCCGCCCGGTAGAAGAGCGACACCTTGGCGACGCGCTTGTCGGGATCGTCGACGCTGCCGCCGATCGAGATGGCGCTGTCGTGCGGCACCTCGGTCGCGGGGGAGTGCTTGAGCCAGACGGCCGCGGGGGGCTTCTCGGCAGGCTTCGGCTGGCCGGGCTTGCCGTCGTCGATCCACAGCTTCTTGTACTTCGCGAACGGCTCGCGAAAGCGCGGCGACTCCTTCTTCGAGAGCGCGAAGTCCTCGTCGAGCGCGAAGATCTGGTAGGCGGCGGCGCGCGCGGAGTCGTCCTGGTTGCGGACGATGTAGTTGTAGGCGAGGAGCCGCAGCGCCTCGATCTTCTGATCCTTGGTGATGTCCTGCTTCAGGATCGCGGCCGAGAGCTTCTCGATCGACTCTTCGTACTGGCCGTCCTCGAACTTCGACTTGCCGTCCTTGATGAGCTTCTCGGTCGAGGAGCCCTTGTCGGCCGCCGAGGCGCTCGTCGGCCAGCAGAAGAGCGTCGACGCGATCGCCACGTGCGCCGCCGCGGCGAGGCCGAGCGTCACGGCGAAGCGAGCGGCACGGCCGCGACGGCGGAGGGGGCCCATCGGGCCATGCTAGCCGCACGTCGCGCACGGGCGAAAGCGCCCGCTACTCGTCCTCCTCGCGCCAGGCGTCGCGCGCCCGGTTCTCGAAGCGCGTGTACTCGTCGATGAAGGTGACCGGGACGCGCCCCGTCGGGCCATTGCGCTGCTTGGCGATGATGATCTCGGCGTAGCCCTTCATCTTCTGGGCCTCGGCGGAGCTCTTGTCGCTCAGGTAGTACTCGGGGCGGTAGATGAAGGCGATGACGTCGGCGTCCTGCTCGATGGCGCCCGACTCGCGCAGGTCGCTCAGCTGCGGCCGCTTGTCCTTGGCGCTGCGCGTCTCGACGGCGCGATTGAGCTGCGAGAGCGCGATGACCGGCACGTGCAGCTCCTTGGCGAGCTGCTTGAGGCCGCGCGAGATCTCGCTGATCTCCTGCTCGCGCGACTGCACCCCGTCGCGCCCCTTCATCAGCTGCAGGTAGTCGACGATCACCAGGCCGATGCGCTTGATCCAGCGCCCGTCGGGCCCCTTCTGATCGAACTGGTGCTGCTGCCTGCGCACCTTCGCCCGCAGCTCCAGCACGCCGAGCCCCGGCGTGTCGTCGATCCAGATCGGCAGCCGCCCGAGGTCGTTCGCCGCCTGGACCAGGCGGTCCCAGCGCTCGCCGGCGACCTGCCCCTTGCGCACGTCCGACAGGTTCACGCGCGCCTCGGAGCACATCATGCGGTTGGCGAGCTGCTCCTTCGGCATCTCGAGCGAGAAGACCATCACGCCGTACATCGTGTCGGGCGCGACCTCCTCCCCCTCGCGCTGCTGCAGCTGCGCGGAGGCCGTGTTCGTCGCGATGTTCATGACGAACGACGTCTTGCCCATGCCGGGGCGCGCCGCGACGATGATGAGCTCCCCCTCGTGCATGCCGCTGGTGCGCTCGTCGAAATCGGAGAACCCGCTCGGCACGCCGGTGATGGTCTTGCCGCTCTCGAAGGCGGCCTGCATCTGCTGGAACGCCGCGTAGACGACGTCGTACATCTGGTGGACCGACGACGACTCGGGCGTGCGCGCGAGCTCGTAGATCTGCTGCTCGGCCGAGTCGATGAACGACTGCGGGTCGCCGTAGTCGCCGAACCCCTCGGCGGCGACCAGCTGGCAGGTGTCGATGAGCCTGCGAATGCGCGATTTCTCGCGCACGATGTCGGCGTAGGCCTCGACGTGCGCGACGACGGGCGTCGAGTCGACGAGCTTCGCGAGGTAGCTCACGCCGCCGATCGCCTGCAGCCAGTCGCGATCCTTGAGCCACCCGGCGACCGTCTGCAGATCGACCGGCGTGCCCTTGCGCTGCAGCTCGAGGGCGGCCTCGAACACGCGGCGGTTCGCGTCCGAGTAGAAGTGGTCGGGCTGCAGGATGCCGATGACGGCGTCGAGCTTGCGGTGGTCGGAGAGGATCGAGGCCAGCACCGCGGCCTCGGCCTCGAGGTTGTGCGGCGGCACGCGGCCGCCGATGTCGACCACCTGCACCGGCGCGCGAAAGCGCGGCTTCGACCCGCGGTCGCCGAACCCACCCGGCTGGCTCATTCTCGGCCTCTCCTTCGCGACACGCCCCGAAAGTCGGTCCACAGGGCCGGGCGCCGCGCCCGAGCCGCTCTCCACGATCTTCCCACACACCCGCGCGATCGATTTGACGCCACGAATTGCAGACGCCAGCGGCCTGCGGACGAACAACGTCCACACCTCGTCCCCATCCGGCGCGCACAGGTCCGTCCACAGCTTCTCCGCAGCGCCGAAGCGTCCGCGTCGTAGCCGATCGTCGCCACCGGAGGCCCCGTCGCCGCAGCGCCGGTGTGCCCGCCGTCACCCCGTCATCCGCCCCCTCGACCCACGCTCGCTCCCCCCTCCAGCGCGACCCGCTGCTCGCGTTCGCGGAGCGGTCTTATGGATCGAGATCGCGGAGCGAAACCACGTTGCATCGCCGCGACGAACGCCGGGGGACTGTGGACAACCTCTGCTCGATAAGGGGGTGATGGGTGCGTTGATGACGCCGCGGCGCCAAGTCCAGGACAATCGCCGCGCGATCGCCCGAGCGCCCCCTCGATTCCGCCCTCGTCGATCTCCGCCGAGGCGATCGCGTCAGTGATGGCAGCAAGTCGAGCGACGGGGCGCTTCGAAAACGAAGACGCCCCGCGACGGCGCGCTGCCGTGCGGGGCGTCGCGTGCACGCCGACGGTTACTTGCGCGTGACCTCGACCTTCACGGTCGCCGTCACGTCGAAGCCGAGCTTCACCGGGAGCTCGAAGGTGCCGAGCGCCTTGCTAGGCTCCGCGAGCTCGATCTTGCGGCGGTCGACGTCGACCCCCTTCTCCTTGAGCGCCACGGCGATCTCCGCGCTCGTGACCGAGCCGAAGAGCTTGTCGCCCTCGCCGGCCTTGCGCGCGAGCGCGACGGGCGTCGCGTTGATCTTCGTCGCGAGCTCGGTCGCCGCGGCCTTGGCCTTCGCCGCGCGCGCCGCCGCCGCCTTCTTCTCGTGCTCGAGGCGGCTGATGTTCTTGCTGGTCGCCGGCGCCGCGAGCTGCTTCGGCAGCAGGTAGTTGCGCGCGTAGCCGGGGCGGACCTTCACGACCTCGCCGGTCTTGCCGAGGTTCACGAGGTCCTGCTGGAGGATCACGTTGATCGTCGTGGGCATGACTTCCTCCAGCTCACTGCGCCTGGGTGAAGGGCAAGAGGGCGATGTTGCGCGCGCGCGAGATGGCGAGGCTCACCTTGCGCTGGTGCTTGGCGCAGTTGCCGCTGATGCGACGCGGGACGACCTTGCCGCGATCGGTGATGAACTGCTTGAGCGCCTGCGGGTCCTTGTAGTCGACCACGGCGGTCTTGTCCGCGCAGTACTTGCAGACGCGCTTTCGCGTGCCGCGGCGGCGGAGCCCCTCGTTCAGATCCGGGGTGCCGTCGCGATCGATGCTGGGGCCACCACGCCCACCCATGTCGTCTTTGTCGAAGTTACGAGCCATGTTTTCTCTCTCTGTCGGTGAAGTCTTTCGAAGGAGCGGGCGACGCGCGCCCGCGCGCGACGTGGCCGCGAACGATCAGTTCGCCTCGGGCTCGCTGGGCTCGGCCTCTTCCTCTTCGCGGCCGACGAACTCGTCGACCTCGTCGCGGCGCTCCTCGCGGCGCTCGCCCTCGATGAGGCCGAGCATCTTCTCGCGCGAGATCTTCTCCTCTTCCTCGGCCGGCAGCTCGAGGCGGCGGAACTTCACCTCCTCGGGATCGATCGTCACGGTCTCGACGTCGACGAACTCGGCGGTCTGCACGGTGAGGTGCTTGAGGACGGCGTCCTGCATGCGGAGGTTGCGCTCGAGCTCCTGCACGAGGCCGCCCTTGCCGAGGTACTTGACGTAGACGTAGACGCCCTTGCGGTGCTTGCTCACGTCGTAGGCGAGCTTGCGGCGCCCCCACGTCTCGAACTTCACCAGCTTGCCGCTCTCGCGATCGACGACCTCGCCGATCCTGTGCGCGACCTTGTCCGCCGTGTCGGCGTCGACGTCGGGGCGCAGGATGTAGATCGTCTCGTACTCCCGCATCTGCTGCGTGCTCGTGGCCATTTCGAATTCCGGTTCCTTTCGGGCGGGCACCTCGTCGCCGAAGCTGCGAGGTGCTGACACGGCCCCTCGGGAAACCCCGAGGAGCAAGGAGCGCGAACGAGGCGGTGGTGCCAGGTCCGCGTGCCCCGCGGCGGCCGAGGCCGGGCGCGGGGGGCGGGGTGTATACAACAGATCGCGGCCGTGCGCTCGCCTGCGGCCGACGGGAACGGCCGAGCTGAAAGCATGTGCAGCGGCGGCGGCGGCTTCGGCAGCGGCT
>JAJXTK010000004.1 GCA_021783935.1 Myxococcales bacterium
CCGCCGCGAGCAAGGTCGCCGTCGTCCCCTCGAGGTTCACGCGATGGAGCGGCGTCGGGTCGGGGAGCCACGTCTTGTAGACCGCCGCGAGGTGGTAGAGCGACGTGCAGCCCTCGAGCGCGCGCACCATCGCGCCGAAGTCCGCCACGTCGGCCGTGCGCCGATCGACCTTGCGGCCGCTCGCCTGCTCGACCTCGTCGAGCGCCGCGGTGCGCGCCCCCGGCTCGACGATCGCGCGCACGTCGCGGCCGCGCGCGAGCAGCTTCGCGACGACGGCGCTCCCGATGAACCCCGTCGAGCCCGTGACCGCGACGATGTCCGCCATGCCCCGAGCCTATCGCCCGCCAGCGCCGAGGATCTGCGGGGATTTTCGGGCCAAGGCGCCCTTGCGCGGACCGATGTTTCGTGTACGAATGATTTGCCGCCGCGCCCGCTGCCGAGGACGGCGAGGTCCCGATCGAGCGCGGCGGTCCGCCGGAGGATCCCATGTCGAGCCCCTTCACCGAGCAGCACGAGCAGTTCCGCAAGACGGTCCGCAGCTTCGCCGAGAAGGAGCTCGCGCCGCACGTCGAGGAGTGGGAGCAGAAGGAGATCTTCCCCGCGCGCGAGGTGTTCAAGCGCGCGGGCGAGCTCGGCATCCTCGGCGCGCACTACCCCGAGGACAAGGGGGGCGGCGGCGGCGATGTCTGGTTCACCGTCGCCAAGACCGAGGAGCTCCCGCGCGCGGGCATGGCCGGCGTGACGATGGCGCTCTTGGTCCAGAGCGACATGGCCACGCCCGTCATCGCCGATCTCGGCACCAAGGAGCAGATCGACGAGTTCCTCGCCCCCGCCCTCGCCGGCGACAAGATCGCCGCGCTCGGCGTCAGCGAGCCCGCCGCCGGCAGCGACGTCGCGGGCATCCGCACGGTCGCCAAGCGCGACGGCGACGACTACGTGCTCAGCGGCTCCAAGACGTACATCACCAACGGCACGCAGTGCGACTTCGTCACGCTGCTCGCGAAGACCAACCCCGAGGCCGGCGCGCACGGCTGCTCTTTCTTCCTCGTGCCCGCGAACACCAAGGGGTTCGGCGTGTCGAAGAAGCTGCGCAAGATCGGCAACCACTCGAGCGACACCGCGGAGCTCTACCTCGACGAGGTGCGCATCCCGAAGCGCTACCTGATCGGCGAAGAGAACATGGGGTTCATGTACCTCATGCAGAACTTCCAGTCCGAGCGGCTGGTCGCCTGCACGAGCGCGACCGCGAGCGGCTTCTACGCGCTCGAGCGCACCATCGCGTTCGGGCGCGACCGCGTCGTGATGGGCAAGCCGCTCGTCAAGCGCGAGTACTGGCAGCACCGGCTCGCCGATCACGCGATCAACCTCGAAGCGGGCAAGGCCCTGTCGTACAAGTGCTGCGAGGCCTACCAGCGCGAGAAGTACGACCTGAAGACGGCGCTCTCGATGGAGACGGTGAAGCTCATCTCGATGGCCAAGGTCTTCGTCGCCGAGAACATCGGCAAGCTCCTCGACGACTGCCTGCAGTTCCACGGCGGCGCCGGCTACATCGAGGAAGGGTGGGTCGCCCGCGCCTGGCGCGACCAGCGCCTGTTGCGCATCGGCGGCGGCACCAGCGAGGTGATGCGCTACTACGTCGCCAAGATCATGGGCATGTGAGCGACGCCCCACTTTGCTTGGCCTGGCGCCACCGGGCGCGCTAAGCGAACGGCAGGGTGAGAAGCTCATGGCGCTGAAGCAGGTCCAGGTAGTCGTCCGCGGTCGCGTCCAGGGGGTCTTCTTCCGAGCGTCGACGCAGCGCGAGGCGCGCCGGCTCGGGCTGACCGGCTGGGTGAAGAACCGCAGCGACGGCGCCGTCGAGATGCTCGCCGAGGGCGAGGAGACGCAGCTGCGCCAGCTGTGCATGTGGGCCGAGCGAGGGCCCACCGCGGCGCGCGTGGAAGACGTGCAGGTCCGCTGGCGTTCCTACGCCGGAGAGTTCCCCGACTTCCGCATTACGGACTGACCGTGAACGCGCTGCGCTCCATCACGCTCGCCGCCTCGCTGCTCGCGGCCACGACCGCGCACGGCGCCCCCGCAGCCACGATGCCTGCCGCGCCGAGCGCGTCCGCCAGCGTCGGCGCGGCGGAGATCGACGCCGCCATCGCGCACCTCGCAGCGGGCGACGTGGCCGTCCGCAGGGCGGCCGCGCGCGCGCTCGCCTCGACGCCCGCCGACGCGCTGCCGGTGCTCGAGAAGCGCCTGCTCGCGGCGCCCGAGGGGGGCACCGGGCCCATCTGGGTCACCTACGATCGCCTGCGCAAGAGCGTTCCTCCGGGGGTCAAAGACGAGGAGCTCGACCTCGTCGAGGCCGCGGTGGTCGCCGGCAATGGCGCAGGGCCCTGCGGGCTCGCCTTGATGCTCGCCGGCATGCGCTCTGCCGAGCGGCAAGGCGGCGTCGTCGGCGCGCGGGTGCTCGTGAAGCTCGCGGTCGAGCACAAGGGGATCTTCAAGCCGCTGGTGACCGCAGCCCTCAAGCGCATGGGCGATCACGCCGTCGCCGCGCTCGTCGAGGTGCGCCGCGACCCGGACAAGGACCTGCGCAACTTCTCCAACCGCGTCCTCGACGGCATGGGGCGCTTTCTGCCGCAAGACGCCGTGCAGGTGAAGGACCCGCAGTCGCTCGCCGACGTGCTCGTCGCCTTCGGCAAGACGAAGGATCCGGACGCGCTGCGGGTCGTCATCAACTATCTCAACGCCGACCGCGTCGCGGTGCGCGACGCAGCTCGATGGGCCATCGCCCAGTACGGCGCGGACGCGAAGCCGCTGCTCAAAGAGACCTACGAAGCCTTCTCGAGCGAGAAGGTCGGCGACGACTGGACGGCCGAGAAGCTCCTCTCGTCGCTGCTCGGCGCCTACGACAAGGTCCGGCTGGCAGAGGTCTACAGGCTGCTCGACGAAGGGGTCGCCGCGCGCGACGCGGGACGGCTCGAAGACGCCGTCGGTTCGTTCGACGCCCTGCTCGCGCGCGCACCGACCTTCGACCGGCGCGCCGAGCTGGCGCCGGCGTACTTCGAGCTCGGCAAGCGCGTGGTCGCGAAGGATCCGCAGCGGGGGCGCGCGCTGCTCGCGAAGGCGGCGCGGCTCGCGGTGGGGACGCCGCTCGCGGCGACGATCGACGCCGAGCTCACGTTTTGCGACGCGCAGGTGCTCCTCGACCACGGCGTCGCCGACACCGCGATGCTGCGCAAGGTCCTCGCGCTCGATCCGAGCCACAGCGGCGCGAAGGAGCTGCTCGCGCGCCTCGATGCCGAGGAGCGCGTGCGCGACGATCGCTTCCGGCGCTGGGCGGGGGCGCTCGCCGCGGGTCTCGTCGCCGCGCTCGCCGCCGTGATGCTCGTCGGCCGAGGCAGGAAGCTGCCGACCGCGCCGCACAGGCCCGCCCCCGCGCCCTGACGCCGCCCGACGCCCGGCAAGCCGCAAGGCGGGTCGAGCGCGATGCGCCCGATCGAGCCTTGGGCGGCCGCGTGCGCCGGCGTGGGGGAGCTGCGTCGACACCGTCGGACACCCGAACACATTCCCATTCACTGAACATTCACCTTTACAGAGCAAGGAGATTAACAGGTCGATTGATGCGATATTGATGCGCAATGGTGCCATCTCGCCCGCACCTCGCCGGGACCCCCTACGTGCTCGATCAGCTGATCGGCGCCGGTGCCATGGGCGAGGTCTGGCTCGGCGAGCACACCGGCCTCGGGCGACGCGCGGTCATCAAGCTGATTCACCTGCGCTATCGGGCCGAGCCCCAGGCCGTCGCGCGGATGCGGCGCGAAGCCCGAATCGTCGCGAACCTCCGCCACCACGCCCTCGCCACGATCTACGACCTCGGCGAGACGGCGGAGGGGCGAACGTACATCGCCATGGAGTGGCTCGAGGGGAGCGTCTTGCGCGAGACGCTGCGGCGGCGAGGCGCGCTGCCACCGCACGAGGCGTGCGAGCTCGCCGTGCAGGCGCTCGAAGGCCTGCACGCCGCCCACGAGGCGGGCGTGGTTCACCGCGACGTCAAGCCCGAGAACCTCTTCGTCACCCTCGACGGCAGGCTCAAGGTGCTCGACTTCGGCGTCGCCAAGCCGATCCAGGACGGCAACATGACCGGCGCGCGCACCGCGGTCGGCATCGTGCTCGGCACGCCTCGCTACATGGCGCCGGAGCAAGCCCTCGGGCGCACGCTCACGCCAGCCACGGACGTCTACGCGCTCGGCTGCGTGCTCTACGAGATGTGCGCGGGGAGGCCAGTGTTCGAGGGCGCGAGCGCGCGGGATCTGCTCTACGCGCACATCCACGAACAGCCGGCGCCGCTCGTCTCCAAGGCGCGCCGCCCCTTCGATCCGCGGCTCGAGGCCGCCGTGCTCCGGGCGCTCGAGAAGGACCCCTCCCGCCGATTCGCATCGGCCGCGGACATGGCGGCCGCGCTGCGGGCGCTGACGACGACGCGACGAGAGCTGCCAGCCCGGGCGCCGAGCGAAGCCTCAGCGGCCCACGCGGCCGTCGGGGCACGCGTGCGCGGGGGCGAGGCCGGCGACACCGACTTGACGCGCCGGTGCGTCGCTGCGCGATGGCCCGTGGGCACGCGCACCACAGAGCGCGCGATCAGCCAGACGCCGCCGCCGGTCATGGTCGCCGCGGCCGTGGCATCCGCGAAGACGGCCGCGACCGAGGTGCTCCCCGCGCACGACGTGGCGCCTCGAGGCACCGCGCACGCTGCAGCGCCCGACGCCACGCCAGCCTCGGCCCCGCGGCCCTCCTCGGGCGTGCGACCTGTCGCTCGTCTGCTGACCGCGGCGGCCGTCGGCGCGGCGCTCACCGGCGGGACACTGAGCCTAGTGCCGCCTTGGCGCGGGACCTCCCGTCACATCGCAGCCGCCCCCGTGGTCGCAGCGTCGTCGTCATCGATCGGTGCGCCGGTCTCGCCCGCGGTCGCGGAGGCGACCGAGCGCGCGGCCGCAGAGCCGTCCGCGCCCGTGGCGTCGGAGCGCCGTGCGCCGGCCTCCGTGGCTCCCGCAGACGCCGCCGCGTCTCGACCGCCGGCCGGCGACGTGCGCCTCGAGCCAACGACGCCCGTCGAGCGCGCTCTCCGGGCAATCGAGGAAGGCGATCTCGAGCGCGCCGAGCGGTACGGTCGGCTCGCGGGCGACGGCGTGGCCGAGCGACTCCTGCTCGCCGACATCCTCGAGCGTCGCGGCAAGGCGGCCCTCGCACGCGAGGTCTACCGCAAGCTCCTCGCGTCGGAGCCGACCAACGCGCTCGCGCGAACCCGCCTCGCGCGCCTCGGTGGCTAGCACGCCGTTGAAAGACGGCCTGCGAGGGCGCGTCGCTCCTCCCGGCATGGCAAAAACGCAAACGACGCGCGAGCCCTCGAGCTCCGCGCGTCGTCGCCGCTCGCCGCCTCGAATCGCTCAGACGGTCGCGGTGGCCGTCTCGGTCCCCGCGGGGGCCGCGGGCGTCGCCGGCTTCACAACCCACTCGATGAGGGCCATGTGCGCGCCGTCACCCTTGCGCGGCCCGAGCTTCACGATGCGCGTGAAGCCGCCGGGACGCCCCTCGAAGCGCCTCGCGAGGTCGGTGAAGACCTTCTCGACGAGATCGACCTTCTCGATCTCGCCGCCCGGGAGCGTCTTGGCCCCGAAGCGGGAGATGAACGAGCCGACGAGGCGGGTCGCGTGCAGGCGCTTCGCCTTGTCGGCGGGCGTCAGCTCGGCCTGCGGCGTGAACGCCACCTTGCCGAGGCGCGTCGCCTTGGTGACGAGCTTCTCCGCCACGCGGCGGAGCTCCTTCGCCTTGGCGTCGGTGGTCTCGATCCGCTCGTGGAGGATGAGGTTCGCAGCGAGGTTGCGAAACATCGCCCGCCGGCTCGAGGCGCTGCGATCGAACTTCCTACCGGACTTCAAGTGACGCATGACTCACTCCATCTCGTGAACGACGTCTGATCGCGAGCGATCAGGCCTGATTCTGCTGCGCCTTCCAGCGCTCGTACATCTGCGGCCAGTTGTCGATCCGCATGCCGAGCGACAGGCCCATCTGCTGGAGGATCTCCTTGATCTCCTTCAGCGACTTGCGCCCGAAGTTCTTCGTCTTGAGCATGTCCTGCTCGGTCTTCTGCACCAGCTCGCCGATCAGCGTGATGTTGGCGTTCTGCAGGCAGTTGGCCGAGCGCACCGACAGCTCAAGCTCGTCGACCGACCGGAACAGGTTCTCGTTCGGCGGCTCGTCGTCGCTGATCGACGCGACGTAGGTCTGCTCCTCGCTCTCCTCGAAGTTGATGAAGATCGAGAGCTGCTCCTTGATGATCTTCGCCGCGTACGCGACCGCGTCCTGCGGGCGAACCGAGCCGTTGGTCCAGACCTCCAGCGTGAGCTTGTCGTAGTCGGTCTGCTGGCCGACGCGCGCGTTGGTGACCGTGTAGTTCACGCGGCGGATCGGGCTGAAGAGCGAGTCGATCGGGACGGTGCCGATCGGCATCGACCGCAACTTGTGGCGCTCGGCCGGGACGTAGCCGCGGCCGATGCCGACCGTCAGCTCCGCGCGGAACGGGCCCTTCTTGTCGAGCGTGCAGATCAGGTGGTCCGGGTTCAGCTCGCGCAAGCCCTCGGTGAGCTGGATGTCGCGCGCGTAGACGGGCCCCGGTCCCTCCTTGTCGATCTGCACCGTGTACGAGAGCTTCGACGCCTGGGCCTGGAGGACGACCTCCTTCAAGTTCAGGATGATGTCGGTCACGTCCTCGACGACGTCGGGGATCGTGGTGAACTCGTGCAGCGCCTTCTCGAAGCGCACCGCCGTGATGGCCGCGCCCTGGAGCGACGAGAGCAGCACGCGGCGAAGCGCATTGCCGATGGTGATGCCGAAGCCACGCTCGAGCGGCTCACAGGTGAACTTCCCGTAGAACTCGGTGAGCGTCTCTTCTTCGATTTCCAGCGCCCTCGGCCGGATCATCTCGTGCCAATTGCGGGCGACCTGCGGATTCACGGGCTCGGACATGACTACGTACCTCCTCGGTGGCCCCTACCTGGGCTCCATCTCGAAGCCACCGTGGAAAACCGCACCGACGCGTTGGAGCTCGCGACGACGCAGAGGTTGGAATAGCGCAATTGCGAAGCTAATGGCGGAGCTCGGAGGGTGGAGCGGCAGCGGCGCTCCCCCCCCCGACTCAACGAGAGTAATACTCGACGACGAACTGCTCGCGAATGGCCGGCTCGTTGAGCTCCTCGCGAACCGGGAGGGCCTTCACCGTGCCCGTGAAGCCCTTCTTGTCGACCTCGAGCCAGGTCAGCTGCGGGCGCGCCTCGCTCGCCGCGAGGGCGATCTCGATGCGCTTCTGCGTGCGGGCCTGCTCGCGGATCACGATCTGATCGTTCACGCGAACCTGGTAGCTCGGCACGTTCACGCGCTTGCCGTTCACGAGCACGTGCTTGTGCAGGACGAGCTGGCGCGCCTCGTTGCGGGAGCCACCGAAGCCCATGCGGTGCACGACGTTGTCGAGGCGACGCTCGAGCACGCCGAGAAGGTTCTCGCCCGTGCGCCCCTTCGACCTGTCGGCCGTCGCAAAGTACTTGCGGAACTGACGCTCGAGCACGCCGTAGATGCGGCGGACCTTCTGCTTCTCGCGGAGGCGCAGGCCATACTCCGAGAGCTTGATGCGCTTGTCGCCGTGCTGCCCCGGGGGCTTCGGACGGCGGTTGACGGCGCACTTCTCGCTGTAGCAGCGATCGGCCTTGAGGTAGAGCTTCATCCCCTCGCGGCGGCAGATCTTGCAGACGGGACCGATGTAACGAGCCATTTCAGAACGCTCCGGAGTACTGCTGGAACAGCGAGATCAGACGCGGCGGCGCTTCGGGGGACGGCAGCCGTTGTGCGGGATCGGGGTGACGTCGCGAATCAGCGTGATCTTGAACCCCGCGGTCTGCAGGGCGCGCAGCGCGCTCTCGCGGCCCGCGCCGGGCCCCTTCACGAAGACCGCCACCGAGCGAACGCCGTGCTCCTGGGCGCGACGCGCCGCCTCTTCGGCCGCGAGCTGGGCGGCGAACGGGGTCGACTTGCGCGAGCCCTTGAAGCCGCGCGAGCCGGCCGACGACCACGCGAGCGCGTTGCCGTTGACGTCGGTGATCGTGACGATCGTGTTGTTGAAGGTCGACTGGATATGCGCGATCCCCGTCGCGACGTTCTTGCGGACCTTCTTCTTCGCCTTCGCGGCCGCTGCGGACTTCTGAGCCTGCGCCATGTCGTGAGCTCCCTACTTCGATTCCTGCGCGTCCACCGAGCGGTGCGCGATCAACCCTTGCCAGCCGGGCGCGGCGCGGCGGCCGGCGCGGCACCGGCGCCACCACCCCGCGCGAGCATGCCCTTGCGCGGCCCCTTGCGCGTGCGCGCGTTGGTGTGCGTTCGCTGCCCGTGCACGGGCAACCCCTTGCGGTGGCGAAGCCCGCGATAACAGCCGAGGTCCATCAGGCGCTTGATGTTCATCTGCACCTCGCGGCGCAGGTCGCCTTCCACCTTGAACTCGGCCTCGAGGAGGTCGCGGATCTTCTTTACGTCCGCGTCCGAGAGCTCCTCGGTGCGCTTGTTCTGGGGGATCCCCGTCCTCGCACAGATCTGACGCGCCATGGTCGGACCGATGCCGAAGAGGTACCGGAGCGAGATGACGATGTGCTTGGACTTGGGAAGGTCGACGCCCGCAATGCGTGCCATGACTCAAACTCCTCAGTTGCCCTGACGCTGCTTGTGCTTGGGGTTCTCGCAGATCACGCGCACGACGCCACGGCGGCGCACGACCTTGCACTTCGCACAGATTTTCTTGACCGAAGGACGGACCTTCATGACGGCTCTCCTTGCGACGGTCGCCTCTCGGCGCCCTACGATGGCGGGCGACGCCGCTCTCCATCGTGCTCTCCCACCTTGCGCTGCCTCTCAGATGGGTGAGTCTCCTGCGAATCACTCGCCGCTCGCGGCTGCGGGCGGGGGTGGAGCGGTGACTAGCTGCGCCGCCCCGTGATTTTCCCGCGCGTCGGGTCGAAGGGGCTCGGCACCACCTCGACTCGGTCACCGGGAGCGACCTTGATGAGCGTCCTTCGCGCCTCGATCGCGACGCCCGCCACGACCTTGCGGCCGTCGTCGAGCTTCACGCGGTAAAGAGCGCTGGGGAGTGCTTCCTCGATCGTTCCTCCGATGGACTCGGCGCGGGCCGAGCCGGTCATTTCGCGGGGGGGACCCCGTGAGGGGGACCCGCGACGGACCCAACCGTCCCAGGGGACACCGCGGCGAGAAGCCGCGCGGTCACCTCGGCGAGCTCCCCGACGCCATCGACGCGACGGAGAATTCCGCGCGCCGCGTAGTAGGGGACGAGCGGCGCCGTCTGCGCGTGGTACGCGACGAGCCGCTCCTTCACGACCTCCTCCTTGTCGTCGGCCCGTTGAACGAGGTCGGCTCCAGGGGGGGGCGGATTGTACTTGATGTGATAGATCTGTCCAGTGGCTTTGTCGGTGCGACGACCACTGATCCGTTCCACGAGGAGTTCGTCGGAAACCTCGATGAGCACGACAGCGTCGAGCTTCAGCCCGAGCCTGGCGAGGGTCGCGTCGAGCGCCTGGGCCTGCGCGACCGTGCGCGGGAAGCCGTCGAACAGGAAGCCCGCCTTCGCCGCATCCGACTGAAGGCGCTCCTCGACCATGCCGATGACGACCTCGTCCGGGACGAGGGCGCCACGGTTCATGAATTCCGCCGCCTTGACGCCGAGCGCGGTGCCCTTCGCTTTGTGCTCGCGGAGCATGTCCCCCGTCGAGATCTGCGGGATCCCGAAGCGATCCACCAGGGCCTTCGCCTGGGTGCCCTTGCCGGCGCCGGGCGGGCCGATGAGGATCAAGCGCATCGCGCACCTCGCGACCGACGCCCGCCGGACGGGCGAACGGCCGGCCATCGGCGCTGGCAGGCGGCCGCGTTCATGACGCGTAGTCCTTGCGCCCGCGGATCTTCGTCGCGCGCGCGCCGGAGAGCCCCTCGTAGTTGCGCGTGATGAGGTGGCTCTCGACCTGCTGCACGGTGTCGAGGGCGACGCCCACCACGATCATGATCGAGGTGCCGCCAAAGTAGAACGGGACTCGGAAGTACGTCTGGACGATCGACGGCACGATGCACACCGCCGCGACGTACAGCGAGCCGCCGAGCGTGATGCGCGTGAGCACGCGATCGATGTAGTCCGCCGTCTTCTTGCCCGGCCGGATTCCGGGGATGAACGCCTGCTGCTTCTTGAGGTTGTCGGCGACGTCGACGGGCTGGAACGTGACGGCCGTGTAGAAGTAGCAGAAGAAGATGATCAGAACGACGTAGACGAAGTTCCACAGCCAGTCGCCGGGCTGCAGGGCGTTCTGGATCCTCTGCGCACCAGGGATCTTCAGGCTCGCCATCGTCGCAGGGAAGCCCAGCAGCGAGGAGGCGAAGATCGGCGGGATCGTTCCCGACGTGTTCACGCGCAGCGGCAGGTGCGCGGCCTGACCGCCATAGATGCGCCTGCCCACGTTGCGCCGGCTGTACTGGATGGGGATCTTCCGCTGGCCGCGCTCGAAGAACACGATCGTCGTCACGGTCGCCAGGATGATGGCCGCGACCGCGAACACGGTGAGAGGCTGGAGGTTCCCCTCGTTCGTGTCGTAGTAGCGCTTCAGAGCGCCGGGAATGTCCGTGACGATGCCGACGAAGATGATCAACGAGATGCCGTTGCCGATGCCGCGCTCGGTGATCTGCTCGCCGATCCACATGACGAAGGCGCAGCCCGTGGTCAGCGTGAGCATCGTGAGCAGCCGGAACCCCCAGCCGGGGTTGGCCACCACGTTGCCGGTGAGGCCCGCCCCGAACTGGACGTTGTTCATCCCCTCGAGCTGCATCGCGACGCCGAAGGCCTGCAGCGACGAGAGGACGATCGTTCCGTAGCGCGTGTACTGGTTGATCTTCCGCTGCCCGGCCTCGCCCTCCTTGCGCAGCTCCTCGAGCGGCTTGAACACCATGCCGAGGAGCTGGAGGATGATGGACGCCGAGACGTACGGCATGATGCCGAGCGCGAAGATCGACAGCTGCTCGAGCGCGCCCCCCGAGAACAGGTTGACGACGCTGAGGATGCCGCCGCCGCCACCGGACGCCATGTACCCCTGCATGACCTTGCGGTCGACGCCGGGGGTGGTGACGAACACGCCGAGGCGGTAGATCGCCAGCATCCCGACCGTGAAGACGATCCGGCGCCGGAGATCGGCGAGCTTGCCGATGTTCGCGAGGGCTCCGAGGGCCATGGGAAGCGGACGCCTCCTCAGCCGGCCGCGGGGGCTTCGGCGGCCGGAGGCGCGAGGACGACGATGGTGCCGCCGGCCTTCTCGATCTTCGCGGCGGCGCTCTTCGAGAAGGCGTGGGCGCGGACGGTGAGCTTCTTGGTGAGCTCCCCATCGCCGAGGATCTTGAGCTTGTCGGCCTTGCCCTTCACGAAGCCGCGCTCACGAAGGAGCGCCTCGTCGATCGTGGCGCCGGTGTCGAACACCTCGAGCGAGCCGATGTTGACCTCGGCGACCGCGAGCGGGAAGGGGTTGCGGAAGCCGCGCTTCGGGAGGCGACGCTGGATCGGCGTCTGACCGCCCTGGAAGTGCTTCTTCCCCATGTTGCCGGTCGAGCGGGCCTTCTGGCCCTTCTGGCCGCGGCCGGCGGTCTTGCCCAAGCCGGAGCCCACTCCACGACCCGCGCGGGTCTTGGGCGTATTCGAGCCGACGGGGGCAGCAATCTTCGCGAGACGGTCAGCCATCGGTCTCCTCCACGGTGACGAGATGGATGACCTTCTTGACCATGCCGCGGAACGACGGCGTGTTGTCGACGACGACCGTCGAGTGCGGCCCGGTCAGGCCGAGCCCACGAAGAATCACCCGCTGCGTTTCGGGGCGGTGCGAGAAGCCGCGCACCTGCGTGACCTTGAGCTTCCTCTTCACGACGCACCTCCGGCGGGCGCGGCGACGTGGACCGTCGCGGCCTTCTCGGCGTCGCCCGCGTGCTTGGCCGTGGTCGAGACCTCGTCGACGTTCATGCGGCGACGGGTCGCGATGTCCTCGACCGCGCGGAGCTCCCTGAGCGCCTTGATCGTCGCGCGCACGACGTTGTGCGCGTTCGACGTGCCGAGGCACTTCGAAAGGATGTCGTGGATGCCCGCGCTCTCGACGACCGCGCGCACCGCGCCTCCCGCGATGACGCCCGTTCCAGGCGAGGCGGGGCGGAGCAGCACCTTGCCGGCGCCGAAGTGGCCGAACGCCTCGTGCGGGATGGTGGCGCCGTTGAGCGGCACCTTGAACATGTTCTTGCGCGCCTGGTCGTTCCCCTTGCGGATCGCCTCGGGAACTTCGTTCGCCTTGCCGAGGCCGACGCCGACGTGCCCCGATTCGTCGCCCACGACCACGAGGGCCGAGAACGAGAAGCGACGACCGCCTTTGACGACCTTCGCGACGCGGTTGATGTGGACGACGCGCTCCTTGAGCTTCTCTTCGTCGATGTGGTCGAGTGCCATTGGGCGGCTCCTAGAACTTCAGCCCAGCGGCGCGAGCGGCATCGGCGAGAGCCTTGACGCGGCCGTGGTAGATGTAGCCGTTACGGTCGAAGACGACCTTCTCGATCTTCTGGCCCTTGCAGAGCTTCGCGATCAGCTGGCCTACGGCCTTCGCCTCGCCGCTCTTGTTGGTGCCCTCGAAGGTCCCCTTGAGGTCCTTCGAGAGAGTCGACGCGTGCGCCAGCGTCTTGCCGGTCGTGTCGTCGATCACCTGGGCGTAGATGTGCTTCGCGGAGCGGAAAACCGACAGACGCGGACGCTCGGTGTCGCCCGAGATGCGCTTTCGGATGCGGAGCTTGCGGCGCTCGCGCCCTTGCAGAATGCTGCCCATGACTACGTTCTCCTCGCCTTACGACTCTTCGGAGCGGGCAATCACTTGCCCTTCGCGCCGCTCTTGCCCGCCTTCTGACGGACCTTCTCGCCCTTGTAACGAACGCCCTTGCCGCCGTACGGCTCCGGCGGGCGGATGTCGCGGAGACGCGCCGCGAGCTGCCCCATCTTCTCGGTGTCGTTCCCGGTGAGAACGATGAGCGTGCCCTTGCTCTCCTGCGGCACGTTCGCGGTGACGCCCGAGGGCAGGTCGAAGTGAACCGGGTGCGAGAAGCCGAGAGCGAGCGTGATGCGCTGTCCCTTGACCTCGGCGCGGTAGCCGGTGCCGACCAGCTCGAGCTCCTTCACGACGCCTATCGCCGCGTCCTTCGCCATGCGCGCGAAGAGCGCACGGGCGAGGCCCTGGTAGCGAGCGCCGTCGCGACCGCCGACCGTCGGCATGATCGAGACCTTCGCCCCCTCGATCGTGACCCTCACGCTCGGCGGGATCTTGCGGGTCAGCGTGCCCTTGGGGCCGATGACCTCGAAGCTCTCGCCCTTGATCGCGGCCGAGACCCCCTTCGGAAGCTCGATCGGGCGCTTGCCGATGCGCGACTGGCGAATCGCCCCGCCGGAGACCGTAGCCGCAGCGCTCGTCTGGGCAGCCATCACCACACCTCGCAGAGCAGCTCGCCGCCGACCGACGCCTTGCGCGCCTGGCGGTCGGTCATCACGCCGCGCGACGTGCTCAGGATCGCGATCCCGTAGCCGTTGCGGACGCGGGGAATCTGGTCGTGGCGCACGTAGACGCGACGACCGGGGCGCGAGACGCGGCGGAGCCCGTCGAAGGCGGACTGCCGGTCGCGGCCGTAACGAAGGACGATCGTGAGGGTCCTCTTCGGGCCCTCGCTCTCGCGCACGTCGTCGACGTACCCCTCTTCCTTGAGGAGCTTCGCGATGCTGACGCGGAGCCTCGACGACGGCATCTCGGCGCGCTCGTGGCGCGCCAGCGACGCGTTGCGCAGCCTCGCGAGCAGGTCGGCGATCGGATCACTGGTCATGAGAGAGATTCCTTGTCCTTCCCGTTCTTCCCGACGGCGGCCGTGGAGTCACGCGTTCCGGCGGGCGAGAAAACACACGAGGTTCGAAGTCTTCGGCTGCGGCTTTCGGCGATGCGAACTGCATCGCTTCGCTGTCACCAGCTCGCCTTGAGGACGCCGGGAATGTCGCCGCGGAGGGCGTAGTTCCGAAGGCAGAGGCGACAGAGCTCGAACTTGCGGTAGTAGCCGCGCGCTCGACCGCAGACCTTGCAACGGTTCCTGTGACGGACCGCGAACTTCGGCGCGCGGTTCAGCTTCGCGAAATCGGCAGCAGTAGCCATCGAATCAGCTCCTGAAAGGCATGCCGAACGCCTGCAGAAGCGCCCGACCCTCTTCGTCCGTCTTCGCCGTGGTGACGAAGGAGATGTTCATGCCCTTGATCTTGTCGACCTTGTCGTAGTCGATCTCGGGGAAGACGATCTGCTCGCGCATGCCGAGCGAGTAGTTGCCGCGGCCGTCGAAGGCCTTCGGCGAGATCCCCTTGAAGTCGCGCACGCGAGGCAGCGCGAGGTTCACGAGGCGATCGAAGAACTCCCACATGCGATCGCGACGCAGGGTCACCATCGCACCGATCGAGAGGCCCGCGCGAAGCTTGAAGTTCGCGATCGCCTTCTTCGACTTGGTCACGATCGGCTTCTGGCCGGTGAACTGCGCCATCTCGGCGACCGCCGACTCGATGATCTTCGGGTTGGACACGGCCTCGCCGAGGCCCATGTTCACGACGATCTTCTGGAGACGCGGGATCTCCATCACGTTCTTGTAGTCGAACTGCTTGCGCAGCGCGGGCGCGACGTCGCTCCGGTACTTGACCTTGAAGCGCGGAGGCTCGGGCGCGGAGGCCGTCGACTTCTTGTGCTCCTCGGCCGCCGCGGGCTTCTTTGCCGCGCCGCCGCCCTTCTTGTCGCCGCCGCCGGCAGCGTGGGCCTTCTCGGCCTTCGGCTTCGCCTCGGCCTTCTTCTCGGGCTTCTCTGCGCCCTTCTTGTCTTCCTTCGTGGCCATCTCGTGCTCCGTGCGCCCGGCGTGCGGTGATGCGTGGCCTCACCGGTCCGCGGGCTGAGGCGTCATGCGTCGAGCTTCGCGCCCGACTTCTTGGTGGCGGCGATCCGGACCTTCTTGCCATCCGCGCTCGTCTCGAAGCGGACGCGGGTGCCCTTTCCCGTCGTGGGATCCACCGGCATCACCTTGCTCGCGGCCATGGGAGCTTCCTTCTGGAAGCGCGACCCTTCGGGGTTCCGCTGCGTGGGGCGCTGGTGCTTGGTCACCAGATTGATCCCCTGGACGACGACCTTGTCGTCCTCGGGGATGTACTTGAGGACCGTGCCCGTCTTGCCCTTGTCCTTGCCGGAGATGACTTGGACGGTGTCACCCTTCTTGATGCGCGCGGCCATCACACGACCTCGGGGGCGAGCGAGATGATCTTCATGAACTTGCGGGCGCGCAGCTCGCGGGCGACCGGCCCAAAGATGCGGGTGCCGATCGGCTCGCCCTCTTTGTTGATCAAGACGGCGCTGTTGGCGTCGAACTTGATGTAGCTGCCGTCGGGGCGCTGGTACTCGCGGCGGGTGCGGACGACGACCGCGCGGGCGGTGTCACCCTTCTTCACCTTGCCGGAGCTCGCCTCCTTGATCGCGACGACGATGACGTCGCCGAGGGCGGCGTAGCGGCGACGCGAGCCGCCGAGCACCTTGATGCACTGGACGGACTTCGCGCCGGAGTTGTCGGCGACGTCGAGGATGGTGCGCATCTGGATCATGGCGAGGCTCCTATTCGACCTTCGCGGCTTCGATCAGACGCGACACGATCCAGTGCTTCTCTTTCGAGAGCGGACGGTGCTCGCGGATCTCGACCTTGTCGCCCGTCTTGAACTGGTTCTTCTCGTCGTGCGCCTTGTAGCGGCTGCGCGTCTTGAGGTACTTGCCATAGACGGCGTCGCGCTGGAGCGACACGACCTCGACGACGACGGTCTTGTCCATCTTGTCGCTGCGGACGACGCCGACGAGCGCGCGATGACGACCGCGGACGTGCGGGACGGCGGGCGTCGGCGTGCCCTTGGGCGCCGCCGGCTTGTCGGCCTTCGCGGCCGGGCTCTTCGTCGGCTCGGCCTTCTTGACGGCCGCCTTCGGCGCCGCTTTGTCATTCTTGTCGGCCATGATCAGCCTTCCGCCTTCGCTTCGGAGCTCGCCGCCGCGAGCTGCGACTGGATCTCCGCCGCGAGCGCGTCGAGCTCGCGGCGACGGAGCTCGCCCTGGATGCGGGCGACGTCCTTGCGCGCCTTGGTGATGGAGCTCGTGTCGTCGAGCTGATTGGTGAAGTTCTGCAGGCGAGCCTGGAAGAGCTCCCCCACGCGGCTCTTGGCGAGCTCCTTGAGCTCGTCGAGCGACTTGTCCTTCAACTCACTCGTCTTCATGACAGGTCTCCGCGGACGAGGAACTTGCACGGAATCGGGAGCTTGTGCGCAGCGAGGCGGAACGCCTCCTTCGCGGTCTCCATGGCGACGCCGTGGAGCTCGTACATCACGCGCCCGGGAAGCACGACCGACACCCACTCCTCGGGATTGCCCTTGCCGTGGCCCATGCGGGTCTCGGCCGGCTTCTTCGAGATCGGCTTGTCCGGGTAGATGCGGATGAAGAGCTTTCCTTCGCGCTTGACGTGGCGAGTGATCGCCATGCGGGCCGCCTCGATCTGACGCGAGGTGATCTTGCCGGGGCCCATCGCCTGGAGGCCGAAGTCACCGAAGGAGACGTCGCACCCGCGGTGCGCCGTGCCCCTGGTGTTGCCCTTCATGACCTTGCGGAATTTGACCTTCTTCGGTGCGAGCATGACAAGCTCTCCAGATCAGGCGTTCGCGGCCTGCGCGATGCGGCGATTGCGCTTGGGGAGGATCTCGCCCTTGAAGATCCACACCTTCACGCCGATGATCCCGTACGTCGTCTTCGCCTCACCGAGGCCGAACTCGATGTCGGCGCGCAGCGTGTGCAGCGGCACGCGCCCCTCGCGGTAGTTCTCGACGCGGCTCATCTCGGCGCCGCCGAGGCGCCCCGAGCAACGCACGCGGATGCCCTTCGCGCCGAACTTCACGGCCGTGGAGACGGCCTTCTTCATGGCGCGACGGAAGGCGACGCGGCGCTCGAGCTGCGTGGCGATCGACTCGGCCACCAGCTGGGCGTTCGTCTCGGCCTTGCGAATCTCCTGGACGTCGATGAAGACCTCGTTGTCCGTGAACGACTGGACGCCGGGGAACTTCGTCTCGCCCTTGCCCGCAGTGGTCAGGTTGCCGGTGCGGAGCGTCTCGATCGACTTGCCCCCCTTGCCGATGACCATGCCCGGGCGCGCGGTGTAGATGATGACCTTCGCCTTGTTGGCGGCGCGCTCGATCTCGACGCTCGAGATGTTGGCGTTGAAGAGGTAGTCCTTGATCGCGCGCTTGATCCGGATGTCTTCGTGGAGCCACTTGGCGTAGCTCTTGTCTTCGTACCACCTCGAATTCCAGCTCTTGATGACGCCGAGGCGGAACCCGATCGGATGAACTTTCTGACCCACGGCTTTCCTCCGCCTCTTACTTCGAGCTCTCGAGGACGACGGTGATGTGGCTGATGCCCTTCTGGACGCGCGTGGCACGCCCCATCGCGCGCGGGCGCCAGCGGCGCATGTGGCTGTTCGGCCCCTTGTCGACGGTAGCGGTCGCGACGTAGAGCGCGTCGACGTCGACCGTAGGGTCCTTCTGCCGCGCGTTCGCCACGGCGGACTCGATGACCTTTCGGACCCAGGGAGCGCCCGCCTTGTTGGTGAACTGCAGGAGCTGCAGCGCCTGGGCGGCCGACTTCCCGCGCACGAAATCGACGATCATTCGCGCCTTACGCGGGGAGATCCGCGCAAACCTCGCCATCGCCTTGCTGGCCATAGAGACGATCCTTGGTTCGGGGGGGGGGACCCTCTGGGGAGGACCCCCGATGTGACTACCGATGGGGTGGCTTCCTCGTACGCACCTGGCGTTCGCCGATGGGGTGCGCCGTTAGGACCGCCGCTCAAGGCGAGCCGCTCGCTGTTCGCGTTGCAGACCGCCCGGTCCAGGCTCGTTCTCGGGAGAGATCTCGCCTGATTTCGAGAGGGGCCGGCAATCTAGCAGCCTGCGCGGCGTTGTCCAGCCCCTTGTGCGCGGACCTGCGAGATCGCAAGATTTCGCGGGAATTCCGCGCAGCCGAGGCCGGTTCGCGCCAGGGTCCGCCAAACGGGGCGTCCCTACAAAAAGGAACGCGCCCCGGAGCCATGCGGCAGCCGAGGCGCGAGCCAGCGCGGCGGTCGTCCCGAGGACGACCGTGGCGAAGCCTACTTCTTCCCCTTGACCTTGGCCTTCTTGTCGCCCGAGTGACCGTGGAAGGTCCGCGTCGGCGCGAACTCGCCGAGCTTGTGGCCGACCATGTTCTCGGTGACGAAGACCGGCACGAACTTGCGGCCATTGTGCACCGCGAACGTGAGGTTCACCGCCTCGGGGACGATGGTCGATCGGCGCGACCAGGTCTTGATGACCTTCTTCGACTTCGTGCGATTCGCGTCCTCGATCTTCTCGAGGAGGTGGCCGTCGATGAACGGGCCCTTCTTGACTGAACGGGGCATCTTCACTCCAACGCCGCAAACGCGGCTTCAGAAAACCATTGAAGCTTGGGAGAGCTGCCTCGGTGGGGTAGCCGGGGATCGGAAGTCTCCGGCGCGGGGGCAAGGCCCCTCATTAGCCCCACCGCAGGTGGTCACTTGCGGCGCTTGATGATCATCGAGTCCGTGCGCTTGTTGTTGCGCGTCTTCAGACCCTTGGCCAGCTGGCCCCAAGGCGAACACGGGTGACGGCCACCCGACGTGCGACCCTCGCCGCCGCCCATGGGGTGGTCGACCGGGTTCATCGTGACGCCGCGGTTGTGCGGGCGACGACCGAGCCAGCGCGCGCGACCGGCCTTGCCGAGCTGCACGTGCATGTGGTCGACGTTCGACACCTGGCCGATCGTGGCGCGGCAGTCGAGACCGACCTTGCGGATCTCGCCCGACGGCAGGCGGATCTGCGCATACTGGTCGTCCTTGGCCATCAGCTGCGCCGCGACGCCCGCCGAGCGCGCGAGCTGCGCGCCCTTGCCGATCTTCATCTCGATGCCGTGGATCGCCGTCCCGAGCGGGATGAAGCGAAGCGGCAGCGAATTGCCCGGCTTGATGTCGGCGTTGCGCGACGAGATGATCTTGTCGCCGACCTTGAGGCCGTCGGGCGCGAGGATGTAGCGCTTCTCGCCGTCGGCGTAGTGCAAGAGCGCGATGCGCCCCGTGCGGTTGGGATCGTACTCGAGCGCCGCGACGGTCGCGGGCACGCCGATCTTGTCGCGGCGGAAATCGAGCAGGCGGAAGCGGCGCTTGTGGCCGCCCCCCCGGAAGCGCGAAGTGATGCGCCCGTAGTGATTGCGGCCGCCCGTCGAGACCTTCTTCTCGATCAGGCTGCGCTCGGGCGCCTTCTTGGAGATCTCCGAGAAGTCGTAGTCGTTGTAGTAGCGACGCGACGGGGACGTGGGCTTGTAGGCTTTGAGCGGCATGGTTCCCTCAGCCTTCCGACTCGGCGGCCTGGAAGAACTGGATCTTGTCGCCCGCCTTGAGGGTGACGATCGCCTTCTTCCAGTTCTGGGTCTTGGCGTAGCCGCGGCCCATGCGACGCATGCGACCACGAACGAGGAGCGTGTTCACGTCGGTGACGGTCACCTTGAAGAGGTGCTCCACCGCGTGACGGATCTGGATCTTGTTCGCGTCGCGGGCGACCTCGAACTGGACCTGATTCTCGTCCTCCGAGAGGACGCGCGCCTTCTCCGTCAGGATGATCGGGCGCTTGATGATCTGCTCGGGCGTCATCTGAGTCACTCCCTTCCGAGGATCAGCCGCGCAGGCAGCGGGCCTCGAGGGCCTTCGCCGCATCCTGCGAGAGGACGAGGTGGTCGTGCCGCAGCACGTCGTAGACGTTCACGCCCTCGGGGGGCAGAACGGTGTGCTTCGGCAGGTTCGCCGCCGACAGACGGAGGTTCGTGTTGTCCGTGCCGTCGACGATGAGCGCGCTCGAATCGACCTTGAGCGACTTGAGGTTCGCGACCAGGCCCTTGGTGCGGATCTCGTCGAGCTTGAGCGCGTCGACGATCACCAGGCGCCCCTCCTTCTGCAGGAGCGAGAGCGCGCTCCTGAGCGCGCCGACGCGCACCTGGCGGGGCGGGCGGTACGACCAGTCCTGCGGCTGCGGCGGGAGCGCCTTGCCGCCGCCGACGTAGATCGGCGCGCGGATCGAGCCGTGACGGGCGTTGCCCGTGCCCTTCTGCTTGTAGAGCTTCTTCGAGGAGCCAGCGACCTCGCTGCGCGTCTTGGCCTTGTGCGTCCCCGCACGGCGGCTCGCGAGCTGCGCCTTCACGACCTCGTAGAAGAGGTGTTCCTTCACGTCCGTCGCGAAGACAGAGTCGTTGAGCTCGAGCTCGCCGGTCTTCTCGCGCTTCCAGTTGAAGACGTCGACCTTCATGTTCTCACCTACGAATTCAGGGAGTTCCCCGGCGACGCGACACGTGACGTGCGGTCTCGCCGGGGCGGGGCTCAGGACTTGATTTCCACGTCGACCCCGGCCGACAGGTCGAGCTTCATGAGCGCGTCGAGCGTCTGCTGCGTGGGCTCGAGGATGTCGAGGAGGCGCTTGTGCGTCCGGATCTCGAACTGCTCGCGCGACTTCTTGTCGACGTGCGGACCGCGGAGGACCGTGTAGCGCGAGATGTGCGTCGGCAGCGGGATCGGCCCCGCGACCTTCGCGCCCGTGCGCTTGGCGGTCTCGACGATGTCGCTGGTCGACTTGTCGAGGAGCTGATGATCGAACGCCTTCAGGCGGATGCGGATCTTCGAAGTCACGGACATGGGCTCAGGCCCCCTTCACCTTGGCAACGATCTCTTCCTGCGTTTGCGCAGGCACTTGGGCGTAATGCGAGAACTGCATCGAGTACGTCGCGCGCCCCTGCGTCTTGCTCCGCAGGTCGGTGGAGTACCCGAACATCATGGCGAGGGGGACCTCGGCGTCGATGACCTGCGTGTTCGCACGCTGGCTCATGCCGTGGATCTTCCCGCGCCGGGAATTGAGGTCGCCGATGACGTCACCCATGTACGCCTCGGGGACGACGACCTCGACCTTCATCATCGGCTCGAGCAGCACCAGCCCCGCCTTCTTCGCGCCCTCCTGGAAGGCCATCGAAGCGGCGATCTCGAACGCCGAGGTCGACGAGTCGACGTCGTGGTAGCTGCCGTCGAAGAGGGTGACCTTGGCGTCGACGCAGGCGAAGCCCGCGAGGACCCCGCGCTCCATCGCCTCCCTGGCGCCCTTCTCGATGGCCGGAATGAACTCCTTCGGGATGACGCCGCCGACGATGGCGTTCTCGAAGACGTAGCCCGTGCCGCGCTCGACCGGCTCGACGTGGATGCGGACGTGGCCGTACTGACCGCGACCGCCGGTCTGCTTCGCGTACTTGACGTCGATGCCCTCGACGCGCCTGGTGATCGTCTCGCGGTAGGCGACCTCGGGACGGCCGACGTTGCACTCGACCTTGAACTCGCGGCGCAGGCGGTCGACGATGATCTCGAGGTGCAGCTCGCCCATGCCGGCGATGATCGTCTGCCCCGTCTCCTCGTCGGTGTACGCGCGGAACGACGGATCCTCGTACGCGAGCTTCTGGAGCGCCGTGCCGAGCTTCTCGAGGTCGACCTTCGTCTTCGGCTCGATGGCGACCGAGATGACCGGCTCCGGGAAGGTCATCTTCTCGAGGATGACCGGCTTGTCCTCGGAGCAGAGCGTGTCGCCGGTGCGCGTGTCGCGCAGGCCGACGGCCGCGTAGATGTTGCCCGCGTAGGCCTCCTTCAGCTCCTCGCGCTTGTTGGCGTGCATCTGGAGGATGCGGCCGATGCGCTCGCGCCTTTGGCGGACGGAGTTGAGGACCATGGTCCCGCTGTCGAGGTGGCCCGAGTAGACGCGGAAGAAGGTGAGGTTGCCGTGCGGGTCGTTGATGATCTTGAACGCGAGCGCGGCGAACGGCGCAGCGTCGTCGGCCTTGCGCTCGACGGTCGGCCCGGTCGGCTTGTTCGCGTCGATCGCCTGCACCGGGGGCACGTCGAGCGGCGAGGGGAGGTACTCGACGACGGCGTCGAGGAGCATCTGCACCCCCTTGTTCTTGAACGCCGAGCCGCAGAGCACGGGAATGATGCGGAACGACAGGGCCCCCTTGCGGAGCGAGCGCCGGATCTCCTCCTCGGTGACCTCGGCGAGGTGCCCCGCGAGGAACTTCTCCATCACGGCGTCGTCGAGATCGGCGCACGCCTCGATCATGAGCTCGCGCTTCTTCGCGCACAGCTCGACGAGGTCGGCCGGGACCTCCTGCCACTCGTACTTCTGCCCCTTCGACTCCTCGTCGAAGATCGCCGCCTTCATCGTGATGAGATCGACGACGCCGCGGTGCTTGTCCTCCTCGCCGACCGGCCACTGGATCGCGACGGCGTTGGCGCCGAGCTTGTCGCGGAGCGAGTCGACGTTCATCTGGAAGTTGGCGCCGGTCTTGTCCATCTTGTTGATGAACGCGATGCGCGGCACCCGATAGCGATCGGCCTGACGCCAGACGGTCTCGCTCTGCGGCTCGACGCCGTTGCCCCCGTCGAAGACCGCGACCGCGCCGTCGAGCACGCGCAGCGAGCGCTCGACCTCGATGGTGAAGTCGACGTGGCCTGGCGTGTCGATGATGTTGATCTTGTGGCGGACGCCCTTGTGCCCGCCCTCGGCCGGCTGCCACGAGCACGTGGTGGCGGCGGAGGTGATCGTGATCCCGCGCTCCTGCTCCTGGATCATGTAATCCATGGTCGCGGCGCCTTCGTGGACCTCGCCGATCTTGTAGTTGACCCCCGTGTAATAGAGGATGCGCTCGGTGACCGTGGTCTTCCCGGCATCGATGTGCGCCATGATCCCGATGTTTCGGGTGCGCTCGAGGGGGTAGTCGCGGGCCATGATGAAGTGAGTCCTGAATCCTGGGTTCGCTGCGGAGGGGTTCGCGATAGACGAAAACCCTCCCCCGACTTCGTCACCCTGTTTTGGTGACTACTCGCGTCGGAGGGAGGGTTCCGAGGGGAGCTTCGGCCAACCTGCTGGGGCTGGCACTCGAGAGGCTGCACTCGGTCCTATGTGGGAATCGTCATCTCGTCGGGAATCTCTCGGGCAAAGAGTCTCGGAAGGCCGAGATCACCAGCGGTAGTGGGCGAAGGCCTTGTTGGCCTCGGCCATCTTGTGCGTGTCGTCCCGCTTCTTCACGGCGTTGCCGCGCAGCTGCGAGGCGTCCATCAGCTCGCCGGCGAGGCGCTCGCGCATGGTCTTCTCGCCGCGATCGCGCGAGTAGCTCACGAGCCAGCGCATCGCGAGGGCGACGCGGCGCTCGGGGCGGACCTCGACGGGGACCTGATAGGTCGCGCCACCGACGCGGCGGCTCTTGACCTCCAGCTTCGGCTTGACGTTGTCCATCGCCTTCTTGAAGACCTCGAGCGGGTCCTCCTTGTGGCGGGTGCGGACGACCTCGAGCGCGCCGTAGACGATCTGCTCGGCGATGGACTTCTTGCCGTCGACCATCACGGCGTTCATGAACTTCGCGATGAGCTTGTCCTTGAACTTCGGGTCCGGGTTGATTCGGCGCTTCGGGACTTCGCGGCGACGGGGCATCGTAGGCTTCCTAGTTCAGTGGCTGGAAAATCGGAGGGCCGCTCACGCCTTCGGCTTCTTCACGCCGTACTTCGAGCGCTTGCGGTTGCGGTTCGCCTTGTTCGTCGAGCTCGGGCCGATGGCGCCCGAGGCGTCGAGGGTGCCGCGCACGACGTGGTAGCGGACGCCCGGGAGGTCCTTCACGCGGCCACCGCGGATGAGGACGACCGAGTGCTCCTGCAGGTTGTGCCCCTCGCCCGGGATGTACGACGTCACTTCCATGCCGTTCGTGAGCCGAACGCGGCAGACCTTGCGGAGCGCGGAGTTCGGCTTCTTCGGCGTCGTCGTGTAGACGCGCACGCACACGCCGCGCTTCTGCGGGCAGGCCTTGAGCGCGGGCGAGGCCGTCTTCTGGCGGATGACCTCGCGGCCGGTGTGAACGAGCTGGTTGATCGTGGGCATGGAGCGAGAGCCTCAGGTCTGCGGAGCGAAAGTCCCCCGGGAAATGCGGGGGCGGCGGAGTCTACTGGCGCTTGGGTGCCTGTCAAGCTGGGTGGACGCGCCGCGCAAAATCCGGCCGAAATCGCGGGCGAGCCGCGTCAGGCGCGGGGGGCCCACCGGAACAGCATCAGGTAGACGAGGACCCCGGTCACCGACACGTAGAGCCAGACGGGGAAGGTCCACCGAGCGATGCGCCGGTGCGCCTCGAAGCGCTCTTTGTGCGCCTGCCAGAGCGAGGCGAGCACCAGCGGCACGACCGCCATCGCGAGCAGCATGTGCGACGAGAGCACGAACAGGTAGGTCGCCTTCGCGAGGCCCGCCCCGGGGTAGCGGTGCGTGCCGGAGAGCGCGACGCGTGTCAGGTAGCTCACGAGGAAGACGCACGAGACGACGAACGCCGACACCATCAGCCTCCGATGCACCTCGGGCCGCCGCCGCGCGATGGCGACCCTGCCGGCGACGAGCAACAGCGCGCAGGTCCCGTTGAGGGTGGCGTTGACGGCGGGGAGGGCTTCGGCGAGCGACATTGCGAGGTCTCGAGACGGGTAGGGCGCCGGTCACTCTTCGGCGACGCGCTCGACGTCGGCGACGATGCGATCGAGCGCGCCCGGCTCCGTGGTGTCGTAGTAGGCGCGGAGGTCGCCGTTCGCGTCGACCAGGACGAAGCGGTCGCCGTGCATGACCTCCATGATGCCGAGCGACGGATCCTTCTTGCCGTAGACCTGCTTGAAGCCCTGCACGACGATCCGATCGAGGTCCTCCGTCTTGCCGGTGGCGAGGGTCCAGGTCGCGTCGTGGACGCCGTGCTTCGCGCCGTAGGCCGCGAACACCTCGGGGGTGTCGTTCTCGGGGTCGACGGAGATCGACAGGAGCTTGACCGGCACGCGCAGCCTCGGGTGCGCCTCGATGCGCCCCTGCAGCTCCGCCATGCGCGCGGTGAGGCGCGGACACACCGTCGGGCAGGTCGTGAAGACGAAGTCGACGACCCAGACGCTCCCGCGCATCGCGTCGGCGTGGAACGGCTTGCCGTGCTGGTCGCGCGCCTCGAAGCTCGGGACGTGCGCGATCGTGGGCAGGCGGCTCGCTTCGAGCTTGCGGTGTCGCGCGTAGAGGAAGAGCGCGGCGGTGAGGCCGAGCACGACGCCGAGCAGGTAGAAGGGCAGCAAGCCCCTGCGCGCCGCGGGGGCGGCGTCGGGTGGATCGATCGAGGAGGAAGCGCTCACGAGGCCCTCAGCCGACGTGCCCCTGTGCGACCAGCGTACCGAAGATCGCGACGAGGTAGAGGATCGAGTAGGCGAAGACGCGGCGCGCCCACTTGGCGCGCGCCGTGCGGCGAGCCTTCAGCGCGCTCATGCCGACGAAGACCGCGCCGAGCGTCAGCGCGATCGCGAGGTAGAGCTTGCCGCCGATCCCTTCGAAGAGGGGCCACAGGCTCACGAGCACCAGCGCGAGCGTGTAGCGGACCATCATGCCGTCGGTCTCGCGGTCGCCGAGCTCGCCGGGGACGACCTTGAGCCCGGCGCGCGCGTAGTCGTCGGCGCGGAAGATCGAGATCGCGAGGAAGTGCGGGATCTGCCAGAGGAACAGCAAGGAGAAGAGCGCGACGCCGGCGCTGTCGACGCGCCCGGTGACCGCCGTCCAGCCGAGCAGCGGCGGGATCGCGCCAGGGACCGCGCCGACCCACAGCGCGCGGATCGAGCGCCGCTTGAGCGGCGTGTAGATCAGCACGTAGCTGACGAGCGCGACGGCGCCGAGCACCCCGGTGACCCGGTTGACGCCGAGCGAGAGCAACGGGAGCGAGACGACCGCGAGCGAGAGGCCGAAGCCGAGGGCGAGGTTCGCCGAGAGGCGACCGCGCGGCAGCGGACGGTCTTTCGTGCGCTCCATCTTGGCGTCGACGTCACGCTCGAGCCACATGTTGAGCGCGTTGGCGGAGCCGACGACGAGCGCGGTGCCGATCATGGCCCAGAGCCACGTCGCCGCCGAGGCGACGCCGGGGGCGAGCTTCATGCCGCCGGCCGCGGTGATCAGCACGATGAACGTGATGCGCGGCTTGGTCAGCGTCACGAGGTCACGCGCGACGCGGAGCGCGCTCGGACGCGCCTCGCCGGCCACGGTGGCCGCGGCCACGAGCTGTGCGTCGCTCATGACGCGACGACCTCGTCGGCGGCGTGCGGCGGGGGCGACGGGAGGGCGGGGTCGGGCACGATGGGCGGCACGATCTGGGCCAAGTCGGGCGCGAGGGCAAGCCCCACGGGGGCACCCGCGGGGACTCGAGTGGTATCAGATGCGGGCGAAGGCGCCGGCGGCACGCACACGAGGCCGCGATAATTCAGGGCGTTTCCGGGGATCGGCGCGGCAAGCTGCCGCACGTGCGCGTCAGAGATGCAGCCTGCTCAGCGGCCGCGGGTCGTCGCTGGCGCCGATACCCAGGGGTTCCCTCGGAGCCAGAAGCGCAGCAGTCGGCGGGCCCAAGCGCCTGCGTAGTCGACCCCGATGCGCGGTCCCTCGGCGATCTGGCGCGGATCGACCGCGCTCGCCTGCTCGATCCAGAGCGGCCCCGCGACCAGATCGGCGCCGTTGCGCGCGCGCGTGACGCCGAGCGCGCGCGTCAGCTTGCCCGGGCCGTCGGTGCGCCCGAGGCACCCGTCGATCGGCTCGAGCGCGCGCACGAGAACCGCCGAGGGGTGCCCGGCGACGTCGGTCACGACGTTGAAGCACTCGTGTATTCCATAGATCAAATATACATAAGCGTGCCCGGCATCGCCGAACATCACCTCGGTGCGGGCGGTGCGCCCCTTGGAGGCGTGACAGGCGCGGTCCTCGGCCGACACGTAGGCCTCGGTCTCGACAATGCGCCCTGCCCTGCGCACGCCGCCGTCGTCGTGCACGAGGGTCTGGCCGAGCAGCGCGCGGGCGACCTCGACGGCCGGGCGCTCGTAGAAAGCACGAGGCAGCCGCACGCCGGGGGCGGCGAAGGGGGGGACGACCGTCGCGTGGAGCCGAGGTCGCGTCGTCACGGGCTCTTCGTAGCGTGGCGTCGCCGAACCGGCGATCTGAGGCTCGCCTCCTCGCCCGCGGATGCGGCATCGTTGGTTCGATGAAGGTCGCGATCGTCGGCGCGGGCGCGCTCGGGTGCACCTACGCGGCGCACCTCGCAGAGGTCGCGGAGGTGGTCCTGGTGGTGCGCGCGAGCGAGCGAGCGCCGCGGCGCGTGGTGCTCGAGCGCGTGGGCTCGGCCGGCCCGCCCCGGGTGCTCGAGGCCCCCGCGATCGAGACGAGCGTGCCCGCGGACGCCGACGTCGTGCTCCTGGCGGTGCGCGTCGATCAGGTCGACCCCGCGCAGCTGCGCGCGATCGCGGCGAGCGGGCCGCCCGATCGCGTGATCGTCGCGCTCACGCCGATGCTGCCCGAGCTGCGCGCGCGCGTCGTCGAGGCGCTCGGCCCGCTGCTGGTCGACGCGATGCCGGGGGTCGCGGCGTACGCGCCGAAGCCGCCGAGCGGCGGCGAGCTGTGCGTGCGCTACTGGACGCCGAAGAGCGCGCCGACGATCCTCGAGGAGCACCCGGACGACCCGGCGCGCGGGGCCAAGGTGCGCCGGCTCGCGGACGCGCTCGCGCGCTCCGGCATGCCGGTGCGCGTCTCGCGCAAGGTCCACGAGGAGAACCAGGCGACGACCATCGCCATGTTCCCGCTGCTGCTCGCGATCGCCGCCGCCGGCTCGGTCGAGCGGCTGCTCGCCGATCGCGCGCTCTTGAAGCTCGCCCTCGCGGCCACCAAGGAGACGCGCGCGATCGCGAAGACGGTCGGCGAGCTGGCCGCCTTCGCGTCGATCCTGCTGTCGTTCGCCGGGCCGCTGACGCTGCGCGCGGGGATGAAGATCGTGCACGCGCGCGCCCCCGAAGCGGTGACCTTCCTCGAGCAGCACTTCGGCAGGAAGCTCCGAGAGCAGAACCGCGTCATGTTCGAGGCGATCGCGCACCTCGGCGAGGCCCGGCGCCTCGAGGTCTCGTCCCTGCGCGCGCTGGCGGCGCAGGCGGGCATTTCCTGACGACGTGACGCCCGAGGGGTGGTAGGCAGAATCCCGTGCCGGAGCCGATCGTCCCGCCCCCGCCCCCGCTCCCCTTCGCGGCCTCCGTGGCCGCGCTCCGCGTCGACGCCGACCGGACCACGGTGCGCCACGACCCCGCGCTGCTGCCCGAGGAGCCCGAGGCCGCGCATCAAGATCCGGATCTGTTCCGGCTGATGGCGCGCGCGGTGCGCCGCGCGTTCGATCTCGGCATCCTCGCGGGCGATCCTTGGTTCCACGTGTTCGTCGAGGCCGCCGACGACGTCGACATCCTCCCCTCGGTCGTCGCGCGCGCGAGGATGCGCCTGCACGATCGGCCGCCGCCCGAGGACGTCGTCTACGTCCACGATTTCGACCACCCCTCGGCGCCGCGCCCCATCCTGCTGCCGCCCGGCGCCGGGCCCCTGCTCGCGAAGGCCGTCGCCGATCTGGTCGATTCGGTGCGCAGCCGCCTGCCGCAGCTCGAGGCCGATCGCGAGGTGAAGGCCACGCGCGAGCAGTTCTCCAAGGAGCTGAAGGCGCGTCAGCGCACCGCCATCGCGGAGGTCGAGGGGCTCGCCAAGGGGCTCGGCTTCGGCGTCAAGACGGTAGGCGGCGGCGTGCAGACCTTCCCGATCCTGCACGGCAAGCCCGTGTCGGCCGAGCAGTTCGAGATCCTCGACGAGGGGACCAAGCGCGCGCTCACCGAGGCCGAAGAGAAGCTCTCGAACGCCATCGAGGAGGCGGCCGAGCGCGTGCGCCTCTCGACGCGCGATCTCGAGGAGCAGAGCCGCGCGGTCGAGGACAAAGCGGTGCGCGCCGTCGTCGAGGCCGAGAGCGCCCCGGTGATCGAGCGCTTCTCGGAGGTGCCCGAGGCGGGCGCGTGGCTCGAGCGCGTTTGCGAGGAGCTGGTCGCCTCGGCCGATGATCTGCTCGCGAGCTACGCGCCGAAGCAGAAGGGGGGCTCGGAGGAGGAGGAGGCGAAGGACCCCGAGATCCCGACGCGCCTCGCGCGCTTCCAGGTGAACGTCTTCGTCACGCACGCGGCCGAGGCCGACGAGGAGATCGAGGCGCCGTTCCTGCCCGAGAGCGCGCGCACCAGCCGCTCGGGGGAGCCGGGGCAGACGCCGCCGGTCATCTACGAAGACAACCCCACGTTCGCGAACCTCTTCGGGTTCCTCGAGCGGCGCGTGCACCTCGGCGCGCTGGTGTCCGACTTCACGCGAATCCGCGCCGGCGCGCTGCACCGCGCCTCCGGCGGCGTGCTGGTGCTTCGCATGCGCGATCTGCTCGGCGACGCGCTCGCGTGGGATCGCCTCAAGCGCGTGCTGCGCGCGCGGGGCGTCGGCCACGAGGATCCGATCGGGCCGATGGGCCTGTACGCGACGACGCTGCGCCCGCGCCCCTGCCCGATCGCCACCAAGGTGGTGATCGTCGGCAACCACGATCTGTACGCGCAGCTGCTCGAGGCCGACCCCGACTTCGCCTCGCTCTTCCGCGTGAAGGTCGAGATCCCGACGCACGTCGATCGCACCGAGGAGTCGATCCGCGCGCTCGACGCGCACCTGGTCCGCATCGCGAACCGCCGAGGCTGGGGCCCGCTCGATCGCGGCGCGCGCGCCCGCGCGCTCGACTACGCCTGCCGCCTCGTCGACGATCGCCGCAGGCTCGCGCTGTTCCTGCAGCCGGTGGAGGAGACGATCGCCTTCGCGACGGTCATCGCGCACGAGCGCGCCTTCGAGCAGCAGCGGCGCCCCTCCGCGCCGCCGCCGAGCGTCGACGCGCCGCCGCCGTCGATCCCGCCCCCCGCCAAGCGCAAGAGCCTCGCGCCGCCGCCCCAGACCGACGGCGCGACAGACGACGGCGGGCAGGAGCTGCGCCCCGTCGTGCGCAAGGAGGATCTCGACGAGGCGTGGCAGGAGCGGCGCGATCGCACCGCCGGCACCGAGCGCGATCTGCGCGACATGGTGGTGACCGGCGAGGTGCTGGTCGCCACCGAGGGCTACCGCGTCGGCGTCGTGAATGGCCTCTCGGTGCTCTCGGCGGGCGACGTGCAGTTCGGCCACCCGATGCGCATCACCGCGGTCGTGTCGGTCGGCGCCGAGGGGGTCGTCGACGTCGAGCGCGAGGCGTCGCTCGGCGGCAACGTGCACACCAAGGGGGTCGCGATCCTGCGCGGGTTCCTCAGCGGCACCTTCGGCCAGGAGCGCCCAGTGGCGCTGCGCGCGCAGATCGCGTTCGAGCAGTCGTATGGCGAGGTCGAGGGGGACAGCGCTTCGTCGAGCGAGCTGTACGCGATCCTCTCGGCGGTGGCGGACGTGCCGATCGATCAGGGGATCGCCGTCACGGGCTCGGTGAACCAGCTCGGCGAGATCCAGTCGATCGGCGGCGTCGCCGCGAAGGTCGAGGGGTTCTTCGATCTGTGCGCCGCGCGCGGCCTCACCGGCCGGCAGGGGGTGATGGTGCCGAACGCGTGCGTGCAGCACGTGATCCTGCGCGACGACGTCTCGGCGGCGATCGCCGAGGGGAAGTTCCACCTCTTCGCGGTCGACTCGGTGTCGAAGGGGATCGAGGTGCTGACGGGCATCGGCGCCGGCGCGCGCGACGCGGCTGGGCGCTACCCGGCCGAGAGCGTGTTCGGGCGCGTCGAGCGGCGGCTCATCGAGATCGCCGAGCGCATGCGGCACGCGGACGTGGGCGGATCGGAGCTCGCGGCGGCGGGCGAGGCGATGGCGGAGGAGGACTCGGAGGGGTGAGCGGGGGGGGCGGGGGCGGCAGCGGCACCGGCATCGGCATCGGCATCGGCACCGGCATCGGCTCCGGCCACGGCAACGGCAACGGCCACGGCAACCGCACCGGCAACGGCAACGGCCACGGCATCGGCCACGGCCCCGGCCCCGGCGCCGCGTTCGACGCCGGGGCCTCGCGAGTACGGCTACCCGAGCCGCCAGAGCATCGCCGCGATGCGCGAGCCGAGCGTGAGGATCGCCTGCGCCTCGCCCGCGCCGCACGCGCCGATCGCGCGCGCCATCTCGACGGCCGCGACGCACT
>JAJXTK010000302.1 GCA_021783935.1 Myxococcales bacterium
CGTTGCCTCCGAGCTCGCCGGCCCACCGCGTGACCAGCTCCGAGATCGAGCCGACGCTGTCGAAGTCCTCGCAGAGAACCGCCCCCGCCGCGTGCGCGTTGCACCACCCGGTGGACGACGCGTCGGCGCCCGTCTCGACGCCCACCTCGGCGCCCGCGTCCGGGCCCCCCTGCGCGACATCGAAGGAGCCGCCGGAGCACCCAGCGTCGCCGACGGCGGCGAGCAGGATCGTGGCGAGGGCGCGGGCGGTGATGCGAAGGGTCATCGGGCCTCGGGGCGGTGAGCGCAAGCGCCACCAGGCTAGCACCTGAGCGCCTCGACGCAGCCCGAGCTCCCGAGGTGTCCGACGCGACCACCGTGGCGCACCCGTCGCACGCGGGGCGACGCTTCGCGGTGGGAGTGCACCCGCATCGCCGCTCCGCGCACGCTCCGAGCGGACGCGCCCCCCGGACGGGAGGCGGTCCATGCGAGCACGCGACGGGGCGCGCGTCCGCTCGGAAATCAAGCGGTCGACGCCGCGGTCAGAATCGGTAGCTCGCACCCAGGGTCGCCGTCACCTGCCGCATGGAGACGTCGACCGAATAGCCGTTCGGGTTCGTCGTGCCGGGCTGGTGCGCGAGCTGGTTGTTCGCGTCGCTGGCGACCGTGTTCGAGGGGGAGACCTCGACCGCCATGTCGATCGAGAGGCGCTTCGGGATCGGCCGCACGCCGACGCCGAAGGAGAAGTGGTGCTCGCTCACCGCCGGGAAGAGCGGGTTGATGCCGTCGGGGAGCACCGGCGACTTGCCGTAATTGTAGCCGGCGCGCAGGACGAACGACGGATCGGGCTCGTACTGGGCGCCCAACGCGAAGGCGAGCTGATCGCGCCAGTTCATCTGGAAGGGCGCCGTGAGCGTCTGATAGCCGGGCGGCGCGGCCCCCTTGGCGGTGCCGTTCAGCGTGACCGTGTCGAGCATGCTCGACCAGTCGATCCAGTGCAGATCGGCGCCGAGGAGCAGCCCGGGGATGGGGCGCACCGCGACGCCGCCCGCGATCTCCTGCGGCCAGCCGAACGCCATGCTGCCGTCGTAGTCGAGCATGCCGTCGACGGTGGCCGTGCCCTTGTAGTTGAGGCTCGTCTTCGACTGGTAGCTCAAGCCCAGAGAGAGCCGCTTGTCGAGCATCTCGGCGAGCACCCCCAGGCGCACGCCGAACCCGGTCGTCCAGTCCGATTTGTAGTTGAGCGAGTGCTGTGCATAGAGGCCGGTGTTGTTCCCCGGCTCCGGGAACTGCATGCCGGAGTGGCGGAATTCCATGCTCGACATGCCGACGTCGAAGGTCGCGCCGAAGGAGAGGTCGAACCCCTTCGCGAGCCCCTCGAAGCGATAGGCGAGCGTCGGCGTGAGCTTCATGAACGCGACTTGGCTGTAGGTGTCGTAGGTGCTCGCCTTCGGCACTCCGGGCTGCGAAGGGTCCGAGGTGAAGGTGTGGAGGCCGTTGAACTCGGCCCCCATTCCCCCCTGCGTCGCGATGCCGATGCCGGCGTAGAGCCCCTTCCAGAGGTTGCCGGTGATCCCGGCGTTGATCATCGGGAAGAGCTTCGAGCGCGAGTTGACGGCGTCGTCGAGGGTCATGCTCCCGGAGGGCATCGCGGCGCGATCGGTCAGCGTGAGCGACGGCGCGAGCAGGCTGAGGGACGCGTCGATGCGCAGGGGTGCCTGCGTGATGCCCGCCGGGTTGGTGTTCATCGCGGTCGTCTCGGTGGCGACGGCCTGATCGACGCCGCCACGCCCGGCGGCTTCGACGCCCGACGCGGTGGGGTTCATGCCGTTGGTCGCCGAGGCTCGCGCTGCGAGCGTGGCGACGCCGAAGAAGCAGAGCGTCCCGATGGTTCGTTTCATGATCGATCCTCGTGGCCGAGGGGCTCTCGAGGCCGAGCCCGCGGCGAAGTGGCGACGCACGCGTGCGCCGAGCGCGTCGCGCCACGCACGTGGCATGCCGCGTCAGCAACCGGTCGGACCGCGCAAAATTCCGAATGCCAGGCCGATCACGCGCGTGCGCCGAACCGAGATGTTTCCCCGCGCATGAACGGAACGTTGCGCAGAGCCCAAGGTGAGCGCGCGCGAGACGAACCGTTTCGCGCAGCAAAACGGCAGTTTGATCTCGGTATACCCATGTGCCGATTGCCTATGACGAATGGCAATCACGTCGAGACGAGACTCGTGATGTGGGCGACGTCGCTGCGCAGCGTGTGCGCGGCACCGGCACGCACGCAATCAGCGCGCGTCGGATCACTGCCGACGGATCGTCGCGCTCGCGTGCGCGAGCACCACCGCCGCGCCGAGCACGAGCGCGCCGTTCGCCTGATGCCACGCCGCGAGCCAGACGGGCACGTGCCGCAGCACCGTCAGCGCGCCGAGCGTGATCTGCAGCGCGACGATCGCGAGCACGGCGATGGCGCCGCCGCGCGCGAGGCGGCCGTGAGGGGCTCGGAGCACCTTCGTCGCCGCGACGGCGCCGACGATCGCGGTCGCGTACGCGAGCAGGCGATGGAGGAAGTGGACGGCGACCGCGCTTTCGAAAGGGGTCGCGAGGCCCGGCGTGCTGCCCGCGAGCCCCTCGGGGATCCAGCTGCCGTTCATCGTCGGGAAGGTCGGCGCGACGTGCCCCGCATGCAGCCCCGCCATCAGGCCGCCCCACGCGATCGTCACCGCCGCCGTCGCCACCAGCGCCGCCACCGAGCGCGGCGCGCGCGCCTCGCGGGGGCGCTCGCCGGTCAGCTCGTCGAGCCCGGCCCACAAGAGCCCCGCGAAGATCGCGAGCGCCATGAGCAGGTGCGCCGTGAGGCGATACGGGCTCACGCGCGGCACGTCGACGAGGCCGCTCTTCACCATGAACCAACCGAGCGCGCCTTGCAGGCCTCCGAGCAGGAAGAGGCCGCCGAGCTGGGCGACGCGCCGCTTGGTGAGCATCCGACGCGCCGCGAAGAGCACGAGCGGCACCAGCGTCAGGACGCCGACCAGGCGCCCGAGCAGGCGATGGAACCATTCGACCAGGAAGATCGACCGGAACGCGTCGAGCGACATGCCCGCGTTCACCTGCTTGTACTCGGGGCTGGCCTGGTACTTCGCGAGCTCGGCGAGCCACTGCTCGTTCGTCAGCGGCGGCAGCGCGCCGGTGATCGGCTTCCACTCGACGATCGACAGCCCCGAGCGAGTCAGGCGCGTGACGCCGCCGACGACCACCATCGCGAGCACCATCGCCGCGCAGGTGAAGATCCAGATCGCCACCAGGCGGCGAGGGCGCGCGGCGGCGACGGAGAGCGGGAGGGCGCCCGTGGCCATGGCGTGCCCATAGCCGCCGCGCGCGCAAGAGACCAGCGCGGCCGTTGTGATACCGTCGCTCGGTGCTCCTCGCGCTCCGACCGCTCACGCTCACTGCCTGCCTGTTCGCGGCCGCCGGGTGCGCGCGCGGCGCCTCGATCCCCGATCCGAGGGGGGCGGCGGAGGCCTACGCCGCGGCTGCCGATCGCGGCGACTCCGACGCGATCTACGGCATGCTCACCGAGCGCTCGCGGGCCACGACGTCCAAGGCCGAGGTCCAGGCCTCCGTCGGCTCGGCGCGCGCCGAGCTCCGCGACCAGGCCGCGGAGATCCGCAAGGCAGCGCCCTCGATCGTCGCCGTGGCGCGCGTCCGCTTCGACGACGGCAGCGAGGCGTCGCTCAGCTACGAGGAGGGGCGCTTTCGCGTCGCGTCGGCGGGGGTGCTGCCGGGCGGGGGCTCGACGCCCGAAGAGGCGCTCGCCGCCTTGCGCGAGACGCTCCAGCGTCGGAGCTACCCGGCCTTGATCCGCGTGCTCACCCCCGAGGTGCGCGCGTCGGTCGAGGCGCAGCTGCGCGGGCTCGTCGAGGCGCTCGCCGATCCGAGCGCGGCGCAGCTCCCGTCGACCAGCGGCGACGAGCTCGACGTGAAGCTCAAGGACGGTCACCGCGTGAAGCTCAGGCGCGAGAACAAGATCTGGTACGTCGAGAACTTCGAGTGACGGGCGCCGCGCCCGTCGCCGTTGGACGCCGGCCGCCTCGCGCACTACGCCATCCGGGAATGTTCACGGGGATCGTCGAGGAGGTCGGCACGCTGCGGGCGCGTCAGGCGCGAGGCCCGGGCGCGCGCCTCACGATCGCCTGCGCGTTTCGCCCGCTGGTGCTCGGCGAGTCGATCGCCGTCGCCGGGGTGTGCCTCACGGTCGACGCGATCGTCGAAGGGGGCTTCGAGGCCGACGCCTCAGCCGAGACGCTCGAGCGCTCGTCGCTCGCGACGGCGCGCCCGGGCGCGAGGCTCAACCTCGAGCGCGCGCTCTTGCCGACGTCCCGGCTCGGCGGCCACATCGTCGCCGGCCACGTCGACGCCACCGCGTCGCTGCTCTCCCGCAAGCCGCTCGGCGAGGCGACCCAGCTGCGCTTCGGGGTCGCCGACGCGCTCGCCCGCTTCGTCGCGCCCAAGGGCTCCATCGCGATCGACGGGGTCTCGCTCACCGTCAACGAGGTCGACCGCGAGGGGTTCGACGTCGTCGTCATCCCGCATACGCTCCGCGCCACCACGCTGGTCGATCTCTCGCCCGGTGATCGCGTCAACCTCGAGGTCGACGTGCTCGCGCGCTACGTCGCCCGTCAGCTCGATCTGTCGCGCGACCGCGGCGCCGACGCGTCGAGCGACGCTTCGCTGCTCTCCGCCCTCGGCCGCGCCGGATACCTGTGACCCACCCCCGCAAGCCCGAAGACCCCGACCCCATGCACCGCAGCCCGCCCGCCACCTCCGACGCCGCGCGCATCGCCAAGGTGGCGAAGGCCATCGAGGCGATCCGCATGGGCAAGATGGTCATCCTCGTCGACGACGAGGATCGCGAGAACGAGGGGGATCTCGTGCTCGCCGGCGAGAAGGTCACCCCCGAGGCGATCAACTTCATGGCGCTCCACGCCCGCGGCCTCATCTGCCTCGCGCTCGAGGAGTCGATCGTCGAGCGGCTCCAGCTGCCGATGATGGTCCAGAAGAACAGCGCGCCGCTCGGCACCGCGTTCACCGTCAGCATCGAGGCGCGCGAGGGCGTGACCACCGGCATCAGCGCCGCCGACCGCGCGCGCACGGTGAAGGTCGCGATCGATCCGGCGACCCAGCCGAGCGATCTGGTCTCGCCGGGGCACGTCTTTCCGCTGCGCGCGCGCCCGGGCGGCGTGCTGCAGCGCACCGGTCAGACCGAGGGCTCGGTCGATCTCGCGCGCCTCGCGGGGCTCGTTCCGGCCGGCGTCATCTGCGAGATCATGAACGAGGACGGCACCATGGCGCGCATGCCGGACCTCGAGCGGTTCGCTCGCAAGCACGACCTGCTCATCGTCGCGGTGGCGGATCTGATCCAGTACCGGCTGCAGACCGAGTCGCTCGTGGTGCGCGTGCGCGAGCTCGACGTGCTGCTCGACGGCTCGCCGAGCGGCCGCGCGTGGCGCGCGATCGCCTACGAAATCCCGGTCGAGAAGCGGCAGTTCCTCGCGCTCACCTTCGGCGACCTCGGCGAGGCACGCGAAGCGATCCTCACGCGCGTGCACGCGGGCTCGGCGTTCGGCGACATCTTCGGCTCGACCCCCTTCGAAGGGGGCGACAACCTGCGCGCCTCGATCGCCGCGATCGAGCGCGAGGGGCGCGGCGTCATCCTCTACCTGCCGCCGCGCGGCGACGTCGCGCGCGAGCTCGACGACTACCAGCGCGCGCACGCCCCGAAGAGCGGCTCGCTCCCCCCCGAGCCGCCGCTGCGCGAGTTCGGCCTCGGCGCCCAGTGCCTGCTGGATCTGGGCCTGCGCGAGATCCGGCTGTTGACGAACAACCCGCGTAAGATCGCCGGCCTCCACGGCTACGGCCTCGAGGTCGCCTCGTGCGTCGCGATCACCAAGTGAGCAGAGCCCAACTCCATGTCGAACACCCCCGCCGCCGCCCCTCGTGAGCTCGAAGGCAAGCTCGTCGTCCCGCCGGGCACCCGCTTCGCGATCGTCGCGAGCCGCTTCAACCACTTCATCGTCGATCGCCTCGTCGAGGGGGCGCTGGACGCCCTGCGCCGTCACGGCGCCGACCTCGCGAACGTCACCGTCGTGCGCGTGCCGGGCGCCTGGGAGATGCCGCTGGCCGTCACCCGCTTGCTCAAGAAGGGGGGCTTCGACGCGATCGTCGCCCTCGGCGCGGTCATCCGCGGCTCGACGCCGCACTTCGACTACGTGGCCGCCGAGGTGAGCAAGGGGCTCGCCCACGCCGCGATGGACCACGGCGTGCCGGTCGCCTTCGGCGTGCTCACCACCGACACGATCGAGCAGGCCGTCGAGCGCGCCGGCGCGAAGTCAGGAAACAAGGGGTGGGAGTCCGCGTGCAGCGCCATCGAGATGGTGTCGCTGTCGAGGGCGCTCGACCAGGGGTGAGCCCCCGGCGCGGCGCCCGGACCGCGACCTGCGCGCCCGTGCAGTTTCGCGGTTCCGCTCGCGGGGGGTCTTTGCTAACCTCCGCGCGCCAATGAGCAAGGGATCGCGCGGCAGCATCGGTCGGACGACCAAGGTCACGGGGCGGCTCACCGGCGACGGCGACCTGTTCGTCGAAGGGAGCATCGAGGGGGAGCTGGCGCTCAGGGGCCACCTCCACGTCGCGGCCGGCGGCTCGGTGGCGGCCCCGGTCGAGGCCGAGGAGGTCACGATCGAGGGGACCATCGACGGCGACGTCGTCGCGCGTGGGCCGGTCACGCTCCGCGCGGGCGGCCAGCTTCGCGGCGCGATCAAGGCCGACCGCGTGGCGCTCGAGGACGGCGCGCGCTACTCGGGCCACATCGACATGAACGTCGAGCTGCCCGAGGAGCTCGCGCACGCGAGGCGCTGAGCGCTCGAAGGCCCACGGCCCGCGCGCGGCGCCGGGCGGAACAACATGCGGCGCCGCGGCGCCCGAGGACGAAGGTGATGCGATGGCGAGCACGGTGATCGGCGCAGGGATCGTGATCGAGGGGGAGATCGCGACGGAAGAGGATGTCGCGATCCAGGGGGTCGTGCGCGGCAAGATCGACGCGAAGGACGCGGTCTTCATCGAGCACGGCGCGTCGGTCGAGGCCGACGTGGCGGGCTCCGAGGTCACCGTCGGCGGGCAGCTCACCGGCAACGTGACGGCGATCGATCGCGTGGTGATCGCGACCGGCGCGCGCATGGTCGGCGACGTCAAGGCGGCGCGCTTCACGATCCAGGACGGCGCCCAGTTCAAGGGGCACGTCGACATGGACATCTGAAACGAGGGGGCCGCCGGCCGTGGCCCCCTACGCCGCGCCTTCGGGGCGCGGCCACCCCGGAGAAGACGACCTCGCCGTGAGTGCGGAGTCGCGGACAGGGAAGAGAGATGGCGGACACGATCAGCGTGCTGAGTGAGAGTACGAGCCTCCGCGGCCGGGTCGCGGGCGAGGGGGACCTCGAGATCCGCGGCCGCGTCGAGGGGGAGGTCGAGCTCACGGGCGAGCTGGTGATCGCCGAGACTGCCGCCGTGCAGGCGAGCCTCCGTGGCGCGCGGGTGGTGATCCGCGGCGCGGTCGTCGGCGACATCGGCGCGACCGAGTCGATCTCGCTCGTCGAGTCGGCGCGCGTCGTCGGCAACCTCACCGCGCCGCGCATCGCGATTGCGCTCGGCGCGCAGATCCGCGGCGACCTCGACATGGGCCTCCCCGGAGAGGCGAAGCCGCGTGCGAGCGCCCGCCCGGCC
>JAJXTK010000303.1 GCA_021783935.1 Myxococcales bacterium
TTGCCGAACTCCTTGTCCTGCTGGCGGGCCTTCTCGAGGTCCTTGGGGAGGTAGAAGATCTGGAAGCCGAGCTCCTCACCCACGTCGGCCTCGAGGCCGCAGGCGAGCGCGTCGGCGTGCGAGACCTCGCTGCCGGGCTTCTCGACCGCAGCCTCGGTCACGGTCATGTACATGAAGAGGTCGATCTGCCCCGACTGCTCGTCGAACTTCGCCTCGAGCTCGCGGTCCTCGCCGAACGCGTTGTGCGCGGCCTTCAGGATCGCCTGCTCGACGGTCTCCACGAGCACCTTGCGGTCGATGCCCTTTTCCTTGGCGACCGCGTCGATCATCGTGGAGAGAGTGACGTCGCCCGTCCCCTGCTGCGTGTTCATCATGACCTTCTCGCGTGGTGATGGACGTCCGAGGCGCTCGTCTGCCCCGGTTCGTTCGCGCGGTCGGGCTCCCCGCCCGACGCGCGCTTGGGAGCCTTCTTGCCGGGCTTCGGCTTGGGCGCCGCCTCGTACACGAGGCTGGCCTTCTGCACGCTCGCCTGCGGGATGACGACCTCGCCGAGGTCGTCGTCGGCGAAGCGGACCTCGCGCTCGTCGGCGGCGACGATCACGCCCTTGTAGCCGCGGCGGGCCGGGTGCTCTTCGAGCGCGTCCGCGAGGTGCACGCGCGCACGAAAGCCCGCGAAGCGCGCGAAATCCGCCGGCTTGACCAGCGGTCGTTCCAGGCCGGGGCTCGAGACCTCTAGGTGGTAGGCGTGATCGATGACCTCGTGCACGTCGAGCGCGGCGCTCACGTCGCGGCTGATCGCCGTGCAGTCCTCGAGCGTGACCCCGCCGATCGACAGCCGCGGATCGTGGCCGAGGCGCTCGACGTAGAGGCGCAAGACCCAGCCGACCGGCTCGCGCCGGAGCTCGACCGAGACAAGCTCGCAGCCATGCACCGCCGCGATCGGCTCGACGATCCCTCGGACGTGCTCTACCGCGCGTCCCGCACCGGCCTGCGGGGCGCTCGCGTCCGACGCCGCGACAGGCGGCGGTGCGCGGCGGGGGCGATCGTGAGAGAACGGCTTGGGCACGTGGTGACGTCGATGCTTCGGCGAAAAAAAAGCGGGTCCCAAAGGGGCCCGCTCGGGTCTCCCCTTCCGGTGGCCGAGAGACCCTCCGGAGGCGCGGCGTAGGGTACACGAATCGCCGATGCAATCAAGGGCGCCGAGCGTGCATTGGCAGATGCGCGGTGACCCCGGCTACCCTGCCGCGAGCGTCGATGCCTCCGAAGCCCCATCGTCCCGGACGAAAACGCTGGCGCTGGGGCATCGTGCTCGGCCTCGTGTGCCTCGGTGGTGGCTGCCGGAGAAGGGGCGCGCCGTCGGCCGACGCAGGGCCGGCCGCGTCGGCGTCGGCGTCGGCGTCGGTCGGGGCGGGGGCGGCGTCCGCGGCGGCGGCTTCCAGCGAGACGCCGTGGCTGCTCGCGCGCGACGGCGATCCGCTCGAGCTCGCGCGCCTCTGCGACGCCGTCGGGGCGACCGGGCTCGCCGACGTGCTCGAGGACGCGAGCGCGTCGCCGGACGATCGATCCACGGCGCTGCGGGCGCTCGCCTTCGCCGAGGATCCGACCCCTGGGCTCGACGCGGCTTGCAGGCTCGTGGCCGCCGGGTCGGTCGAGTCGTCGACGCTCGCCCTGCAGACGCTCGTGCAGGTCGCGCCTCGTCGCAAGCCGATCGAGGAGGTCGAAGGGGGCGCGTGGCGACGCTGCGGCGAGGCCGTCCTAGCGCTCCTCGACAAGACGCACGATCCGACGCGCCGCGCGCTCGCCATCCGCGCCGCCCGCGCGATCGCCGAGCGCGACGCGCTCGATCCGAAGCGGATCCCGGAGCGCTGAGCGGGCCGCGCGCCCGCCGCTACTTCACGACGTCCATGAAGTCGTCACAGAGCTTCTTCGAGCCGAGCGCGCAGACCTTCATCATGTTGGCCGCGACCGACTCCTCGAGCTTCTTCTTGGTCTCGTCCTTGATTTGGAAGCCGCGCGCGTCCTTGATCGAGTCGTACCTGCGCTGGAGGTCGGGCTTCTGGGCGTCGAGCACCTTGGCGGCCGCGGCGTCTGCGTCTTCGCCCTTGGCGCTCGCCCCCTTGAAGGCCTTCACGACGTCGCTCGCGACCGAGCTCTGTTGATCGATGAAGGCCTCGACCTCCGCGTCTCGGCTGCAGCCGGCGCCGACGAGCGCGACGACGAGCGTCAGCGCGACGGAGATCCCCTGGTCTGGACGATGCTCGCTCATGGCTCCGTGCTCCCCCGTCACGCTCGCCCGCTCCTGCCCATTCGGGGCGCGCCGATGCTAGCCCCCGCGGCGCGCTCCCCGCGCGCGAAAAGCGCGCCGCGCTGCGTGAGCGGGACGTACGATGCGCCGCCATGGGTGACCTCATCCTCGCGATCGATCAAGGGACGACGGGCAGCACGGCGCTCGTGCTCGATGCGAATGGGCACGCGCGTGGCCGTGCGAACGTAGAATTCCCGCAGCACTTCCCGAAGCCGGGGTGGGTCGAGCACGAGCCCGAGGAGATCTGGGCCAGCGTGCGCACTGCGGTCGAGCGTGCCCTCGCGGCCGGCGCAGCCAAGACGAACGACATCGGCGCGATCGGCATCACCAACCAACGCGAGACGACCGTCGTGTGGGAGCGCGCGAGCGGGCGGCCGATCCATCGCGCGATCGTGTGGCAGGACCGGCGCACCGCCGAGCGCTGCGCGGCGCTGAAGGCCGAGGGGCAAGAGGCGCGCGTGCGCGCCAAGACGGGGCTGGTGCTCGACCCGTATTTCTCGGGCACCAAGATCGCGTGGCTGCTCGACCACGTCGAGGGGGCCCGTGCGCGCGCCGAGCGCGGAGAGCTCGCCTTCGGCACGATCGAGACGTTCCTCGTCCATCGCCTCACGGGCGGCGCCGCGCACGTGACCGACGTGACCAACGCCTCGCGCACGCTCCTGCTCGACCTCGACCGCCTCGCGTGGGACGAGGGGATGTGCGGCCTGCTCGGCGTGCCGGCCGCGATGTTGCCGCGGGTCGTGGGGTGCGCGGAGGTCGTCGGCACGACGCGCGGGCTCGGCTGGCTCCCCGACGGCATCCCGATCGCCGGGCTCGCTGGCGATCAGCAATCGGCGCTGTTCGGCCAGACGTGCTTCGCCAAGGGGGACGTCAAGTGCACCTATGGGACGGGGGCGTTCGTGCTGATGAACGTCGGTGCCCACCCGGTCGCGTCGAAGAGCGGCCTGCTCGCGACGGCGGCTTGGCAGCTGCGCTCGGGCGAGGCGGCCACCTACGCGCTCGAGGGCTCGGCCTTCATCGCGGGGGCCGCGGTGCAGTGGCTGCGCGACGGGCTTGGCCTCATCACGGCCGCGCCGGAGATCGAGCCCCTCGCGCGCTCGGTGCCCGACGCCGGCGGCGTGGTGTTCGTGCCGGCGCTCGTGGGGCTCGGGGCGCCGTACTGGGACCCGGACGCGCGGGGCCTGCTCACCGGCCTCACGCGCGGCACGACGAAGGCGCACGTCGCGCGCGCGACGCTCGAGGCCATCGCAAATGAGGTGACCGATCTCATCGAGGCGATGTCGGCAGACGCGGGGGCGGCCGTGGCGCGCTTGCGCGTCGACGGCGGGGCGAGCGCCAACGGCCTCTTGCTCGAGCTGCAGGCAGCGCTGGCCGGCGTGCGGGTCGAACGGCCGCGTGACGTCGAGACGACCGCGCGCGGCGCAGCGATGCTGGCCGCGCTCGGGGTCGGCTTGGTGAAGGGGCTCGAGCAGTTGCGCCCGTGGTCGGCGCCGGATGCGAGCTTCGAGCCGCAGGCGTCGCTCGAGACCGAGCCGGGCGGGCGCGAGGCGGCGCGAAGCGCCTGGAAGCGTGCGGTCGCGCGGGCGCGGGGGTAGAAGACCAGAGGGGCGGCGCGCGGCCACGCGTCGACCTGGGGCGAGCCTTTCGCCTCGTGGGCGCCGCGTCCGCCCGCCTGGAACGCGCACGCCCCGCCTGCTTATGCCGGAGATCTTCATGGACAACGCACCCACGCCCGCCGAGCCGAGCGGCTCCCCGGTCGCGACGACGTCGAGCGCGCCGCCGCCCGAGGAGGCGCCGCTTCGGGACGTGCCGATCGACTGGGAGGCCCTCGAGGACGCCTTCGAGAACAACGCGCCGGAGGTCCACAGCTACCTGCAGCTCTCCACGGGCGAGGTGATCCGCGTGGTCGACGGCGTGGCGGACCCTCAGATGCACGCCCGCATCGCCGCGGATCCGAGCTACTTGCGCGTCGATCCGGTGAGCTCGCGCGAGCAATATCGGTGGATGGAGCGCTTCATCCCGCTGGTCGAGAGCACCGAGCTGCGCGGGCGCCTCAACCAGGCGATCGACGGCAAGGGGGCGTTTCGACGCTTCAAGGACGTGCTGATGACGCACGTGGAGGAGCGCGAGCGCTGGTTCACCTATCGCAGCGAGCGCCTGCGCACGTTCATGGACGCTTGGCTCGCCGCCCACAAGCTCCGCGCCGTGCCGCGGCCCGCGTGGTCCGTGGCGCCGGCCGAGAGCCCCGCCGACGAGGCGCAAGCCGCGGCGCCTCGCGAGCACAAGCGACGCGGTGCCGAGGCCGCGCGACGAGCGATCCGCGACGCCGCCGAGTCGCTAGGCCCGCGTGACCTCGAGGCGCTGCTCGCGTTCGCGGAGTTCCTCCGCGCGCGTCGCGTCGCCCAGGCGGCGCGCGCGTCCGAGGGCGAGCCGGCGGACGAGGACGCGCGTCCGTCGCCGTCGGACCAGGAGCTGGACGCCGCGGAGGACCGTTGAGCGTGCGCGGCGCCGTGCGGTTCGCGTTCGCAGCCGGGCTCGTCGCGCTCGGCGTCGTGGGCGAGGCGCGCGCGACGACCGTCGACCGCACCGTCGCTCGCTTCCTCGACCCCGAGGCATCGAGCGCGACGGGCGCACGACGCTTCGTTTCGATGCGCGAGCTCGTCGTCGAGGCGCACCTCGCGGCGTTCGAGCGGACCACCGTGACGCCGGCGGGCGCGCTCGACGAGCGGACGTCGCGCGCGGCATTCGAACGCCACGTCATCGAGGCGCTGCTCGGCGAGCGAGCCCTGCCGCCGGCCGCCGAGGCGCGCGTCGAGGAGCTCGCCGCCGAGGCACGCTGGGTCGAGGTCGTCGAGGTCGGCGGCGAGGCGCGCTTCGCCATGGCGATCGAGCAGGCTTCGGGCTCCAAGGACGGCGCGGCGGCCGAGCTCGCGACGATCTTCCGGCGGCGTGCGCGCGCCGAGCTGTACCTCGAGGTCGCCGTCTCGCAGGCCGTTCGGCCGAGCGACGACGACCTCAAGTCCGCCTTCGCGAGCGCCCCCGAGCCGATCTCGAAGCTCGGCTTCGAAGCTGCGCTCCCGCTCTTGCGCGCGTACGTGCGGAGCCTGCACCTGCGCGATCTCGCGCAGTCGTACTATCAGGCCGTCAAAGGCCGCCTCCACCTCGAGATCGTCAACCCTTCGACCGTCAACCCTTCGACCGTCAACCGCTAGCGTCTGTCTCGCGTCGCCCTCGGCGGCGCGAAGAGGAACGAATGGCCCTCTCCGAGCTCCCCCCCGCACTCGACGAAGGCGGCGAACCTGGCGCCGAAATGCCGATGCTTCGCATGCCGCCGCCAGGCCCGATGTCGCGCGCCTGGCTCGGTCGGCTGCAAGGGGTCGACGCGCCGTGGACCGACGCGCGTCGCGCGCGGCGCGCGAACCTCCTCGGCTTCGATCAGCCGCCGATCGTCATCGCGACCGCCAAGGGGGCCAACGTCTTCGACCTCGACGGCAACCGCTTCGTCGACTACGCCGCGGCGTTCGGCGCGGCGCTGGTCGGCCACGGCAACACGCGCGTGATGCGTACGCTCGAGATGCAGCTCGAGCGCACGATGTTCGGCCTCGGCGACGTCTACCCGACCGACGCCAAGATCGGCCTCACCGAGCGCCTGGCGCGCCTGTTCCCCGAGCCGGGGGCGCGCGTGATGTTCGGGCTCTCGGGCTCGGACGCCATCGACGCAGCGATGAAGACGGCGCTGCTCGCCACGGGGCGGCCGGGAATCCTCGCGTTCGAGGGCTCCTACCACGGGCTCGGGACCGGCCCGCTCGCGACGCTGGGCCTGCGCCCCGAGTTCCGCCTCCCCTTCGCGCCGCACCTCACGCCCCACGTGCGCTTCGCCCCCTACCCGCGCGCGCCACGGCGCGACGGGACGGGCGGCGACTCGCTCGATGGCGCGCTGGCGGCGGTCGACGACGCCTGCAAGACGGGTGAGATCGGCGCCGTGCTCGTCGAGCCGATCCAAGGGCGCGGCGGCGTCGTCGTGCCGCCGGAGGGGTTCCTCGCCGGCGTGCGGGAGATCTGCACGCGCACCGGCACGCTCCTCGTCGCGGACGAGATCTGGACGGGGCTCGGCCGCTCGGGCGCGCTGCTCAGGAGCGTCGAAGACGGCGCCGTGCCCGACCTCGTGTGCCTCGGCAAGGGGCTCGGCGGCGGCGTTCCGATCAGCGCCTGCCTCGGAAAGGGCTCCGTGATGGACGCGTGGCGCACGCCGAAGGGGCGCGCCGTGCCGCGCGAGGAGCAGGAGGAGCAGCCGCACGGCGAGGCGATCCACACCTCGACCTACGCCGGCAATCCGCTCGCCTGCGCGGCGGCGATCGCGATGCTCGACACGATCATCGGCAACAAGCTCGTCCAGCGCGCGCGCGACGAAGGGGCCGCGTTCCGCGACGCGCTCTCGGCGGCGCTCGGCGACGGCACGCGGGTGACCGACGTGCGCGGGCGCGGGTTCATGATCGGCGTCGAGGTCGAAGGGGGCGCGCGGCGCGGGCTCGGCCTGATGCACGATCTGCTGCAGAAGGGCTACCTCGTGCTCACCGGCGGTCGCGGGGACGTGCTCACGCTCACCCCGCCTCTGAACATCGCCAAGGGGCTGCTCGACGCGTTCGCCGAGACGCTCGCGGAGCTCGCCCGCCTGCGCGAGCCGTGAGCGAGGCGACCTCCGACGCGATCCGCGAGGGGGACGCGCTGCACGCGCGCGTGCGACGCGCCATCGCTGGCGAGGGCGAGCCCTTCGACCCCATCGCGCGCGCCCTCGCGTGTCATCAGGCGCGCTTCAGCGAGGGGTACGCGCGCATGTGCGCGGCGCGCGGCGTCGATCCGTCGTCGTCGCCGCTCGGGGCGTTGCCCGCCGTGCCGACCGACGCGTTCAAGCTCGCGCGCGTCGCGACCTTCCCCGCGGCGCTCGACGTCGCGGTGTTCAGGACCTCGGGCACGACCGTCGGCGCGCGCGGCGCGCACCCGATGCGCACGCTCGAGACCTACCACGCGGCGGCCGTCGCGTGGGCGCGCAGCACGCTGTTCGCGCCGTTCCTCGAGGCGGCCGTGGCGCCGTCGATCGTGGCGCTCGCGCCGTCGGCCGCGCGCGCCCCCGATTCGTCGCTCTCGCGCATGATGGCGTGGTTCGTCGAGGAGCTCGGCGCCCCGGGCTCCCTCTTCGCGGCCGTCGATGATCTCGACGCGGTAGAGCGCGCGCTCGAGGCGGTCGCCGCTGCGCCGCGGCCTGCGCTGGTCATGGGTGCGGCGTTCGCGTTCGTGCACCTGCTCGATCGGCTCGGCGGACGCGCCGTGCCGCTCCCCGGCGGCTCGCGCCTCATGCAGAGCGGCGGCTTCAATGGGCGCTTGCGGTCGCTCGAGGGGGGGGGGCTGCGCCGCGAGCTCGCGCGGGCGTT
>JAJXTK010000304.1 GCA_021783935.1 Myxococcales bacterium
AAGTAGCGAGCTCTCGCCAAGCGCCGCCCCCGCGGCAGCTCGCGCCGAACGCCGCCACGGTCGGCCGAGGCGCGCGGCGGATTCCATGAATGTCGCGACCGGGGTTACGCTCCGGCGAGCGCATGAGCAACCTCGGTGGTCGACCCTCCACGATGGCGCCGGGTGACGCCGGAGACTGGATCGTCGAAGAGGACGAGCAACGCCGCAAGGAGGCCCTCGCGCGCGCGCGGCTCGCCGCCGACGTCGCCACCGGCCTCGAGCGAACGCTCAAGTCGTTTCGCCAGTTCGGCCTTCGCCACCGCACCTCGCAGAAGTTCGTCGACGAGACCACCGCCCGCGTGGCCGCGTTCATGGCGGACATCGACGAGGGGCCCCACGAGCTGCCCATGTCGATCGTGGGCAGCGACGTGCTCTACGACGGCGACGCGATCTACAGCGACCCCGAGCTGCGCACGTCGTACCCGTTCCTGCTCTTCCGCGACGGCATCGAGCGCGTGACCTTCGAGGAGGGGCTCGAGCCAGGCGAGGTCGCCGACCTCTGCCGGCTGCTGCGCGATCAGTCGCTCCAGGGGACCAACCTCGCCGTGGAGGACGACCTCGTCACGCTCCTCTGGGACGCCGATTTGGCGCACGTGCGCCACGTCGTCAGCGACCGCTTCAAGAGCGAAGACGCCGACGCCGAGCGCGAGGCGCAGCGAAGGCGGCTCATCGCGCTGCTCGAGGACGACGCGAAGAGAGCCGAGGCGCCCGCGGACGTGAGCGCACGCGTCGTGCGCCCGGTGCGGCCGGCCGATCAACAGAGGAGCCAGGCCGATCTCGACGCCGCGGCGGCGTGGGAGAAGGGGGCCGCGATCGTGTCGGACGAGCGGGCGCGAGACGCGCTCGCGAAGGACGTCGACGCCGACGACGTCCTCCTGCGCAAGTTCCTCGAGATCGTGTTCGCCGAGCTCCTCGCGCGTCCCGACGCCAAGACGCGGGCCGACCTCGTCGGCCTGGTGCGCGACTTCGCGGTCGAGGCGACGAGGCGCGACCGCCTCGCCGAGGCCATCGGCGCCTTGCAGGCGCTCGGCGAGCTCGCGCGCCTCGCGGGCGATCAGGGGCGCGCCGTCGCCGAGGAGATCCTCGGGCAGATCGCGACCCCGGAGCTGCTCGCGGTGCTGATGCTTCAGCTGCAGCTCGCCGACGACGCCGGCGTCGAGCCGCTGCTCACGTTCCTCGCCCTCATGCCGGCCCGCGAGTCGGCGCGCGTCGTGCCGCTGCTGTCGACGGTGAGCGAGACGGCGAGGCGGCGCGCCGTCTGCCAGCTGCTGGCCGAGCGGCTCGGCGACGATCTGGCCGCCGTGGGGGAGCAGCTCGCCGCGGCCGACGAGGCGCTCGCCTTCGATCTGGTCTGCCTGCTGCGCGGCTCCCCCTCGCCGCGCGCGCGCGTCGAGCTGCTCGTCGCGCTCGATCACGGCTCGCCCGTGGTACGCGCGGCCGCCATCGACGCGATCCGAGGCGACGCACGCGCGAGCGATCCCACGCTGCTCGGCGCCTCGCTCCTGATGCTCGATGATCCGGACGCCGAGCTGCGACGCCTCGCGCTCTACTCGATCCCCAAGCAGCTCGACGCCGAAGCGGCGCGCAGGCTGCGCATCGTCATCTCGCGCAACGCGTTCGACGACTGGGACTACGGCGACAAGCGGCGCGCGTTCCTCGCGTACGCGGCGGCGGCGGGCACGCGCGCGGCGCGCGAGCTTCTGGAGGTGCTCGCGACGCACACGGTCTTCTCGGCGTCGGAGCTCGACGATCGCCGCGCGTGCGCGGCCTTCGCGCTCGCTTCTATGGGAGACGATGCCTTCCTCGCGCCGCTCGAGGCCGAGCGGCGGCGCGTGCTCGGCCCCAAGCGCGTGAAGGAGGCGTGCGAGGCCGCCGTCGCGATCCTCGAGTTCAAGCGGCCCGTCGAAGACGCCACGCCGGAGCTGCACGTCACGCGCGCCCTCGACGACGTCCAGGCGCTGCCGACCGCCCACCTACCGAAGCCCCTCTGGGGCGAGCCCGCCCGCGGGCCCTCGATCGCGCCGAGAGCCGCGCCGAGGGGCGCGGGGGCCAAGGCCGCCACCCGGAGGGCGCCGTGAGCGACGTGCCCGCCGCCGCCGCGCAGGGGCTGGTCTCCGACGCGAGCGCCAAGAACGAGGAGCTCGCAGCGAACGGCCGGAAGCTCGCGCTCGCCGTCTACGTCATGCTCAAGAGCGCGCTGCTCTACGACACGAACAACCGCTTCTGGGAGCGGCCGCTCGGCATGTTCGAAGAGGTCGGCCGCTGGCACTTCGGCGAGGGGGTCGGCAAGCCGCTCGCGCTCGCCGTCATCGAGAAGGCGCTCTTCCTCAACGGCACGCTCATCCGCCTCGACGCCTCGAGCTACGGCGCGATGCGCTTCGTCGCGCGCGCGTTGGACCAGATGGGCGTCGAGGAGCTGGCGTTCGTGCGCCCCCCCGTCTGCGAGGAGCTCAGGCCGCTGGTGAACGTCGTGCGTGACGCGCTTCGCGCGCGCAGCGGCGAGCCGCTCTTCGAGGCGACGCTCCCCGGGCTGCGCTTCACCCGGAAGATCGAGCGCACGCGCGACGACGAGGACGATCGCATCGACCCGCGCCTCGCGGCCGTGCGGGCCTTCGCCGCGTGCGCGGCGACGAGCGCGGAGTTCCGCTCGCTCTTCCTCGGCGGCGGCAACCCGAGCCTCGTGCACCTCAAGCGCGCCGCGCAGGAGCTCGTCACCGCGACCCTCAAGGTCCCCGAGCTCGTCGTCGGCCTCACCCAGTTGCCACGCCTGCGCGGCACGGCCGCGGGGCACATGACCAGCTGCGCGGCCTACTCGCTCCTCATCGCGCGCAAGCTCTCGCTGCCGCGCCGCAGCTACGCGGAGCTCGCGGTCAACGCGATGCTCGCGCCGCTCGGCGCCGCGGCGCGCGAGCAGCACTCTGCGCTGGCGAAGGAGGCCGCGGAGGCGGGGCAGGAGGCCGCCTCGCGCCTGTCGGCCGCGGTCGCGATGATGAAGCGCTACGGCGTAGTGGCGCGCCCGGCGCTGGTGCGCTCGGCGATCATGCACGAGCGATCCCTGCCGACGCAGCCGACCGCGACGCGGCTCGGCGCCGAGGGGCGCGCCTACCGGCTCGGCATGCGCCCGCACCTCTTCTCCCGCGTCATCGCCGTCGCGACGGCCTACGACCTCGCTTGCCAGGACGCGCTCCCCGACGAGGCGCTGCGGCGCGTGGTCGCACAGTCGCGCACCGGCGAGCTCGACGCCGATGTCGTCGCGCTCTTGTCGGAGGCGCTCGGCCTCTACCCGGTGGGCTCGACGGTGCGCCTCTCGGACGGCACGACCGCCGTCGTCGTGCAGGCGCCGCGCGATCCGGCCCAGCGCGCCGCGCCCGTGGTGCGCGTCCTCCAGGGCGCCGGCGGTCGGCTCGTCGAGCTCGCGCAGGTGGGCGCGCGGGTGTCGATCGCCGCGACCGTGCCCCCCGAGGCGCAGCACATCAACGTCGCGAGCTGCTTCTTGCTGTGATCCTCAGCGCTTCTTCGCCGGTGGCGGCGGCCTCGGCAACGCCGCGATCATGCGCGAGACCGCCTGCGCGCGCGCCTCGGCGATCGGACGCCACGGCTCGTCGGCCCGCGCCGCGCCGAGCCACGCGGCGTACTCGCGCTAGGCCGCCTCGAGGTGCGCGCGGCGATCGGCGTCGCTCGCCCCGGCGCCCTCGGCGGCCGCGAGCTCGCCGAGCGCGTGGTACCAGTGGCGATCGTAGGGGGGCTCGAAGAAGACGCCCGGCCCATCGAGGAACTCGTAGTCGGGATCGAGCGCGGTCGCCACGCGCGCCGCCGCGAGCGCCGCGGCCGGATCGCCGGCGCGATCCTGCAGAATGGCGAGGTTCCAGAAGGCCGCGGGGACGTCGTCGCGGATGGCGATGGACCGCTCGGCAGCGGCGATGCCTGCTGCGAGGTCGCCGAGCCCCATCTTCGCCTCGGCGAGGTTCGACTCGAGCACCGAGCGCTCGCGCGGATCGTCGCAGATGCGCAGGGCCGCCTCGTAGGCCGCGGCCTCGCCGCCGCGATCGCCGCGGGTGCTCGCGCAGATCGCGCGGTCGAACCACGCGCTCGCGTTCGCCGGGTCCTCGGGCGCGATCGCGATCGCGCGCGAGAGCGCGATCTCCGCCTGATCGCAGCGTCGCAAGCTCGCGTACATCGCGCCGAGCAGGCGGAGCACGCTCGGATCGGTGCTGCGCCCGGCCCCGGCGGCGACCAGCGCCCCGACCCCGCGAAGGCGCAGGTCCTCGACGGTCGCGTCGACGCGCGTGTCGCCGAGGATGGTCGCCATGATCTCGAGCTGCAGCGCCTCCCGATAGCCGCGCGCCGCGCCGACCGGGTCGGCACCCGACGAGGCATCTTTCGCGCGCTGCCAGACCGACGGCGCGGCGCCGAGCGGGCTCGACGCGCTCGTCGCGATCAGCGCCGAGAGCCACGCCGCGCGCGCCCTCACGGCCCCTTCTTCGCCCCCTTCTCGAGCCGCGCGATGTGCTCCTTGGCGTGCGCCGCCCACGCGCGCTTGTCGCCGCCCTGCACGAGATAGGCCCTCCACTGCGCGAGGGCGAGCGTCGCGTCGTTCGGCTCGAGCGCGAGGGCGCGCATCGCGATCGCCTCCTCGGGCGCGATGAACCGCACGCGGAGCTCGGGCGGCACCTCGGCGCCGAAGATCTTCGACAGCAGGTCGCGCGCCTGGTCCACGTCCCCGCGCCGATCGAGCGCGAGCGCGAGCGCCATCACGGAGGTGCGCCGCACGTCATTGGAGGTGCCCCCTCTCGCGCGCGCCTCACGCAGGATCGCAATCGCCTCCTCGAGCTGCGCCGGGTCCTCCATCGCGAGCTCGCCGGCGGTCAAGTACGCCAGCGCCGCCGCGTCGCAATCGCCGCCGAACGGGCAGAGCCCCGTCGCCCCCGAGGCGCGCGGCAACAGCACGCGATAGATTTTGCGCGCGTCGTCGGCGCGGTGCAGCCGCACGAGCACGGCGCCGTAGTCGTCGAGCGCCTCCGCGTCGTCGAGCGCGCGCGCGTTCATCGACCGCGCCTTCTCGAACGACTTGGCCGACTCCTCGAGGTTGCCCCAGCGCGCGTACGCCTCGCCGCGCACCACCCACGGCCCCGGCTGATCCTTGGGCTCCGCGTCGGCCCGGCTCGCGAACGCGAGCGCGTCGGTGAAGCGCCCCTCGCGGAACGCGCGCACGCCGAGCTGCAACAGATCGCAGTGCGCGCGCAGCGACGGCATCTTGGCCGACTCCCACAAGTTGGTCGTCGATGACTCCCCCCCGCCCGGCCCCTTGAACAGCGGCGCGCACTCCGGCGCCTTGAGCACGATCGACCGCGGCGTGATCGCGACCTGGCCGGCGGGGCCCCCAGCGGCGGCCGAGGCGGCGCCCAAGACCACGAGGGCGGCGATCGGGAGGGGTGCGCGACGCACGCTGCGAGCGTAGCAGACCCCTTCGGAGCGCCGAACGGCCCAACTTCCCTGGGAACGATCGGTCGGCTCGTGCTAGAGAGCGGGCATGATCGCGGAGACGCGCGAGAAACTCACGGCCCTGCAACAGCGCCTCATGACGCTAAGGGGGCATCTTTGACGTCCCTACGCTCAAGCGGAAGCTCGATCAGCTGAACGATCGCGCCGGCTCGCCCAACTTCTGGGACGATCAGGTCAAGGCGCAGGCGCTGCTCCGCGAGCGGGCCGAGGTCGAAGACAAGCTCACGAGCGTCGACAAGCTCGGCCGCGACCTCGACGACGATCTCACGCTCCTCGAGCTCGGCGCCGAAGAGGGGGGCGTCGAGGCCGACAAGGCCGAGCACGAGGTCGTTGCGCGCCTGCCCGAGCTGGAGCACCGCGTGCGCGCCCTCGAGCTCGAGCGCATGCTCGGCGGCAAGGCCGATCGCGCGAACGCGATCGTGCAGATCCACCCCGGCACCGGCGGCACCGACGCGAAGGACTGGGCGCAGATGCTCCTTCGCATGCTGCTGCGCTTCTGCGAGCGGCGCGGCTGGAAGACCGAGGTCATCGACTACCAAGACGGGGACGAGGCCGGCATCGACGGCGCCGCCTTCACGGTGCAGGGGCACAACGCCTACGGCTTCCTGCGCAGCGAGCACGGCGTGCACCGCCTGGTGCGCATCAGCCCGTTCGACGCCAACGCGCGCCGGCAGACGGCCTTCGCCGCGGTCGAGATCACCCCCGACATCGACGACGACATCGACATCGTCATCAAGGACGAAGACCTCGAGACGACGACGATGCGCGCCGGCGGCAAGGGGGGCCAGAACGTCAACAAGGTCGAGACGGCGGTGCGCATGAAGCACCTGCCGTCGGGCATCGTCGTCGTCTGCCGCGCCGAGCGCTCGCAGCTGCAGAACCGCATGATGGCGAAGAAGATGTTGCGGGCGAAGCTCTACGACCTCGAGCTGCAGAAGCGCGAGCAGGAGATCGCGGCCTACAACGCGACCAAGAGCCAGATCGCCTGGGGGAGCCAGATCCGCAGCTACGTGCTGCAGCCCTACCGCATGGTCAAGGACCACCGCTCCGGCTGGCAGACGGGCAACACGGACGCGGTGCTCGACGGCGATCTCGATCCGTTCATCGAGGCCTACCTGCTCGCCGCCGCCGGCGGGACGCTCGGCCGCGGGGGCGGCGCCGGCGACGAGGTGTAGGCTCGTCGGCATGCGCGCCCTGCTCGCCCGCGTGACGAAGCCCGCGATCACGGCCGCCTCCGCGGGCGCGGGGCTCACCCTGCTCGTCACGCTGCTGTGCCCCTCGTCGCCGCGCGCGGAGGTCGTCGATCCGACCGTCGCCAAGACCGTCGTGATCGGCACCGGCGCGGGCGCGGCGCCGGCCGAGCGCGTCGACGCGCAGCACGACGGGCGCGTCGCGAGCCTGCCGGTCGATCGGCGCGTGCGCTGGACGGCGCGCGTGCCGACCACGCGCCTCGAGTACTCGCCGATCTCCCCTGCCCGGGGCGTCGTCTTCGTCGCGAGCGGCGGCGCGGTCGCCGCGGTGATCGTCGAGATCGGCCCGAGCGGCCAGCTCGCGTGGCCGAAGGTCGAGCTCGCGAACGAGACGCCTGCGACCTCGCCGATCGCGCTCGCGAGCGGCCTTCGCGTGGTGCTCACCCAGCGCGGCGCGCTCTACGGCTTCGACGCGACCGGCGCGCAGCGCTTCAAGACCGAGCTGCGATCGGAGCTCGCGACGGTGATGCGCGGGTCGATGGTCCCCTTGCCCACGGGCGGCTTCGGCGTCGCGCGCAGCGGCGACCTCGTGGAGCTCGACGCGTCGGGCAACGAGCTCGGTCGCACGCGCCTGACGCTGGCCGGCCCAATCGCGGCGCGCACCAATGGCGAGCTCGTCGGGATCACCCCGGCGGGCGAGCTCTTCACCTGGAGGGCAGGCCGGGCGCCGAGGCTCGTCGGGACGTTCGGCGCCGCCGCGACCTCCGGGGGCTACGGCGGCGGCGGTTGCCTCGGCGGCCCAGTGATCGACGGCGACGAGACCCCGCGCGCGGGCGGCCGTCGCGAGCGCGCCATCTGCGCGACCGAGGGCGGCGTCGAGCAAATCGACCTCGGCACCGGCGCCCGCCGCGCGCTCCTGGCGAGGGCAGTGCTCCCGTACCGGACCGCCGCCGCCGTCGGCCGCGCGGGCGACCTCGCGATCGTCGGCGCGCGCGGCGCGC
>JAJXTK010000305.1 GCA_021783935.1 Myxococcales bacterium
TCTAACTTCGAGGGCGAGGCCGAGGGGGTGAAGAGCGATCAGGTGATCCAGGCCATCATCGAGTCGCTCCCCGAGGCCAAGGTCTGATGAGGCGAGTGGAACAGCAAGGGAAGAGGGGAAGAAGCGAGAGAGAAATGGGCTGGGTCCGACCGTGCGGTGAGCGGCGTTGCGCCCAAACCATCCGCCCTTCTTCCCTCCTTCCCGTCCTGTTGCGTTCCTAGCCGAGCAATTCCGTGGGCCTCCTCGATCTCTTCAAGAAGCAGGGTCCTTCGTCGATCCGCGGCGCGGCGTACGACGACCTGTTCGACGACGAGTTCCAGCGCAAGCTCGACTACCTCGCCATCGTCTCGCGGAAGGTCTTCGCGGGGCGCATGCGCGCCGAGCGGCGCACCAAGAGGAGCGGCTCCGGCATCGAGTTCGCCGATCACCGCGACTACAACCCCGGCGACGACTTCCGCTACCTGGACTGGAACGTCTATCAGCGCTTCGGGCGCCTGCTCGTGCGCCTCTACGAGCAGGAAGAGGACGTCTCGATCTACCTCATCGTCGACGCGTCGCGCTCGATGGGCTTCGACTTCAAGCAGAAGGACGGGCGCGGCCGTCCGGGCAACGGCCCCAAGATCCGCCACGCCAAGCGCCTCGCGGCGGCGCTCGCGTACATCGGTCTTTCGAACCTCGACCGCGTGAGCGTCGTCTCGACGACCAACCGCGTCGCCGACCGCATGCCGACCACGCGCGGCAAGCAGCGCATCCACCGCGTCTTCGACTTCCTGCGCTCGGTCGAGACCGATGGGGCGACGTCGCTCGAGGACGCGCTCAAGCAGTTCGTCGCGCAGAACAAGCGACGCGGCCTCGCCGTGCTCGTCAGCGACCTCTACGACCCGGCCGGCTTCGAGAAGGGGATCAACGTCCTTCGCTACAACAAGTTCGAGCCGTTCGTGATGCACGTCGTCGACCCCGACGACGCGAAGCCCGACCTCTCGGGTGACGTGCGGCTGCTCGACTGCGAGACCGGCGACGAGCGCGAGGTCACGATCACCAAGGCGATGCTCGAGCGCTACGCCAAGGTGTACGAGGCCTACCTCAAGGAGATCGAGGTCTTCTGCACGCTCAAGCAGGTCCCCTACTTCCGCGCCGACGTGACCATCCCCTTCGATGACCTGATCCTGCGCGTCTTCCGGCGCGGGGGCTTCCTGCGCTGAGGCCCCGCGATGCACTTCCTCGGTCTGCCGTTCGCTGAGCTGGTGACGATCTTCGCGATCGCGGGCGGCGCCGTCACGGCGCTCTACGTGCTGAAGCTGAGGCGGCGGCCGATCACCGTCCCCTTCTCGAAGCTGTGGGCGCGGATCCTCAAGGACAAGGAGGCGACCAGCCTCTTCTCGCGCCTCAAGCGCATCTTCTCGCTGCTCCTGCAGCTCGCGATGCTGGCGCTGCTCGTCCTCGCGCTCGGCGATCCGCGCGCCGCGATCGAGATCGTCAAGGGGCGCAACCTCGTCGTGCTCGTCGACACCTCGGCGTCGATGCAGGCGCGCGACGGCGGCCCGGCCGGCAAGAAGCCGCGCATCGACGAGGCGCGCGAGAGCCTGCGCAAGATCGTCCGCGGCCTCGGGGCGAGCGACCACATGCTCATTGCGTCCATGGACGCGGTGGTCACGCCGCTCACGCCGATGACCGGCGACACCTCGCGTCTCGAGCAGGCGCTCGACGAGCTGCGCCCGGTCGACGCGCGCGCCGACTTCCCGCGCGCGCTCCGCTACGCCGTCGACACGCTCCGCGGCGTCAAGCGCGCGGAGATCGTGGTCCTCAGCGACGGCGTGCTCGGCGAGGCGAAGGACGGCCTCGGCGCCATCTACTCGAACGCGTGCGACGAGGAGAACGCGCCGAAGCCCGCCGGCAAGTTCACCTGCGTGGGCGACGCCCGGCTGTCGTTCGTGCCGGTGGGCTCGGGCAAGCGCAACGTCGCGATCACGCAGTACTCGGTGCGCCGCTATCCGCTCGACAGGTCGCGCTACGAGGTGATGATCGAGGTGCAGAACCTCGGCGACAAGGACGAGGACATCGAGCTGCGCCTGCTGGGCGACGGCGTGCTCGTCGACCTCACCAAGCTCCACCTCAAGGCCGGCGAGAAGCTCCCGCGCTTCTACCCGAACCTCGGCGGGGCGAGCCAGAAGCTCGAGGCGCGCATCAACATCGCGCCGCTGAGCCCGTCCGATCCGCCGATCTACGACGATCTGCCCGCCGACGATCGCGCCTACGCGGTCTTGCCCGAGCGCCGGCGCACCAAGGTGCTCGCCGTCACCGACGCGAACACCTACCTCGAGGCGGCGCTGCTGCTCGACGAGTACCTCGACGTCACCACCATGACGCCCGACGAGTGGCGCGCGCACGGCGAGCTCGGGAAGTCCGACGTCGCGATCTACGACGGCGTCACCCCGCCGCTGAAGCCGGGGCTGCCCGCGCTCTACCTCGATCCGAAGGACGGCGGCCCGATCAAGGTGGGCCCCGCGATCAAGGAGCCCGGCTTCGACACGCTCGATCGAAAGCACCCGCTTCTGCGCTGGACGGCGTTCGACAACATCGGCATCACCACGGCGAACAAGCTCGTCCCCGCCGAGGGGGACAAGATCGTCGGCGCCTCGAACGACGGGCCGCTGCTCGTCGCGGGCAGCCGCGCGGGCACGAAGTTCGTCGCGCTCTCGTTCGACGTCCGTCAGAGCGATCTGCCGCTGCGCATCGCGTGGCCCGTGTTCCTGATGAACACGATCAACTGGTTCGTCGAGGAAGACGCCGACTACCTGTCTTCGTTCAAGACCGGCGAGGTCTGGCACGTGCCGGTGCCGCTCGGCGTCACGAGCCAGGCCGTGCTCGTCGATCCCGAGGGGGCGCCGCACCCGGTGCCGGTGCAGGAGGGGCGCGCGGTCTACCTGGGCGAGCGCGCCGGCTTCTACCGCATCAAGGCGCCGCCCGACGTGACGACCCCGTCCGGCGCCACGCCGTCGGACGTGTACTTCGCCGCGAACCTCGTCGAGCCGCGCGAGAGCGCGATCGCGCCCGAGCCGGCGCTCGCGATCGCGGACGAGGCGTGGATGCGCGATCCGGCGCGCGTCGCGCACTGCAAGCTCGCCTGCGCGAGCGGCGTCGACCCGGAGTGCATGCCCAAGTGCGCCGGTCACGAGGCGGGGCAGGTGAAGGACTCGGGCGCCGGCGTGCGCGACGAGAAGTGGATGTATCTGCTCGCGTTGGTCGCGATCGCGACCGTGGTCGAGTGGGCGACGTACCACCGGAGGATCACGGTTTGACCAACCCGGTCTCGCACCGAATTCCGCCGCGCCCCTCGGCGCCGCCGCCGCGCAAGGAGCGCCGGTGGATCGGGCGCGCGCTGTTCGCGCTCGCGGTGATCGGCGTCGCGCTGGCCGCGAGCAGCTTCTTCTGGAAGTACGGCGTGCGCTCGGGCCCGGTGCTCACGCGGCGCTGGAAGGACGAGACCTACGAGCTGCTGCACCCGCGGATGCTGGGGCTCTTGCTCCTCGCCCCCTACTTCCTGCTCGTCACCGGCAAGTCGCTCGCCGATCTGCCGTGGCCGCAGCGGCTCCTGTCCTTTCTGCTGCGCGTCGCGTTCGTCGCGCTGCTGGCCCTCGGGCTCGGCCGCGTCGCCAAGACCGCGTTCACCTCGAAGGTCTGCACGGTCTACCTCGTCGACGTCTCCGAGAGCGTCCCCGACGAGGCGCTGCTCGACGCGCAGGCCGAGGTCGATCGCGCGTGGAGCGGCCGGGGCGAATCGGAGGTGCGCGTCATCACCTTCGCCACGCGGCCACGCGTGGTGGGCGCGACCGACCCCGCCTCGCCGGGCGCGCCGCCGCCGAAGATCGCGCGCCACGACGAGCCGGGGCACCGCGATCTCGGGGCGGGCACGAACATCCAGGCCGCGATGCAGCTCGCCGACGGGCTCTACCCCGCGGGCTACCTCAAGCGCGCGGTGATCATGAGCGACGGCGTGCAGACGGCGGGCGACGCGCTCGCCGAGGCGGGGCGCGCGCGAGAGTTCGGGGTCAAGACGTTCGTCGTGCCCTACAGGCGGCCGGTGCCGGCCGAGGTCGCGGTGCGCGAGCTGCGCATCCCGCCGAAGATCAAGGTCGGCGAGCCGTTCGAGGTGCGCGCGATCCTGTTCTCGAACCGGCCGGCGCGGGTGCGCGCGCGCCTCTATCAAGGCGAGGCGCTCAACGGGCTCGACGGGATCCGCGAGCTCGATCTCAAGGTCGGCGAGAGCGACGTCCCGTTCAAGTCGGTCGTGCGCGTACCGGGCGCGGTGACCTACTCGCTCGAGATCGAGCCGCTCGGGCCGATCGCGGGATCGGCATCGGCTCCGGCTCCGGCCTCGGCACCGGCTCCGGCTCCGGCATCGGCACCGGCACCGGCACCGGCTCCGGCCTCGGCTCCGGCCTCGGCACCGGCTCCGGCACCGGCCTCGGCTCCGGCACCGGCATCGGCTCCGGCACCGGCATCGGCACCGGCACCGGCACCGGCTCCGGCCTCGGCTCCGGTCTCCCTCTTCGGGCCCAACGCGCCGCTGAAGAAGTCCCCCTACGATCGCTTCCCCGACAACAACCGCTACGCGGCGACGGTCGCGGTGCCGGGGAGGCCCAACGTCCTCTACGTCGAGGGGGACCAGGGGCACGGCACCTGGCTCACCAACGCCCTGGTCGCCCAGGAATTCGAGGTCGATCTTCGCGGGCCCGACGGCGTGCCGTCGTCGCTCAAGGAGATGGAGCGCTACGACTTCTTCATCCTCTCCGACACCGCCGCCGACAGCGTGAGCTACTCGCAGCAGGACCTCATCGAGTCGTACGTGCGCGATCTCGGCGGCGGCTTCCTGATGGCGGGCGGGGAGAACTCGTTCGGCCTCGGCGGCTGGAGGCACACCAAGATCGAGAAGATCCTCCCGGTGCGCATGGAGGGGAAGAAGAAGGAGACCGACCCCGCCATCGCGCTCAGCCTCGTCATCGATCACTCGGGCTCGATGAGCGGGCTGAAGATGGACATGGCCAAGGAGGCCGCGAAGGCGACGGCGGAGACCCTCGCGCCCGACGACTGGATCGAGGTCATCATCTTCGACTCGACCCCGACGCGCGCGGTGCGCATGCAGCAGGCGCGCAACCGCATGCGCATCACCAACGAGATCAGCCGCATCCAGGCCAACGGCGGCACCGACATCCTGCCGGCGATCCAGATGGCGAGCGAGGACCTCGCCCTGGTGAACGCGAAGCGCAAGCACATGATCCTGCTCTCCGACGGCGAGGCGCCGATCGGCGGGATCAAGGAGCTCGTGCAGGAGATGGTCGCCGAGTCGATGACCTCGTCGGCCGTCGCGCTCGGCGAGGACGCCGACAAGAACCTCATGAAGATGGTCGCCGAGACCGGCGGCGGCCGCTTCTACTTCGTCGCCGATCCGAACGCGCTGCCGCGCGTGTTCACCAAGGAGACCGAGCTCGTCTCCAAGTCGTCCGCCATCGACGAGTACTTCCAGCCGACGCTGCAGCAGCCGGCCGATTTCCTGCGCGGCATCGACGTCGAGGGGTCGCCCTACCTGCACGGCTACGTGGTGACCGAGCTGAAGCCCCCGCCCGCGCAGCTGATCCTGACGCCCGGCGATCACGAGGAGCCGCTGCTCGCGCGCTGGCGCGTGGGGCTCGGCTGGACGCTCGCCTGGACGAGCGACGTGAAGAACCTCTGGGCGGCCGAGTGGCTCCGCTGGCCGCAGTACCCGCAGTTCTGGGGGCAGCTGGTGCGCGAGCACATGCGCCAGAAGAAGCGGCAGCAGCTCGACATGCGCGTCGAGCTCGTCGACGGCGTGGTCAAGACCTGGATCGACGCGATCGGCGGCGACGATCGCTTCCAGAACGGCCTCGAGGGGAAGGTCACCATCGTCGGGCCCGCGCCCAAGACCGACAAGGTCGAGCTAGAGCTCCAGCAGATCGCGCCGGGTCGCTACGAGGCGAGTCATGCGCTCGACGCCTTCGGCGCGTTCGTGCTCACCGGTGAGCTGATGAACGGCGGCGCCGCCGTCGCCGAGAGCTTCGGGCACGTGAGCAACCCCTACCCGCGCGAGTACGCGGCGTTCGAGCCCGACCTGCAGCTGCTCGAGAAGATCGCGGCGACCACCGGCGGCGGCCAGGATCCGACGCTCGCGGCGATCGTCGATCCGAGCGGCGAGAAGGTCAGCTACCACCAGGACCTGTGGCCGGCCTTCGTGCGCGCGGCGATCGTGATCTTCCTGCTCGACTTGTTCCTGCGGCGCGTGCGGCTCTTCGACCGGAGGTTCCGCGCGGCGCGATGAAGTGCTCGAGACCTCGAGATGCGCTCGCCCAGAGGGGCGTGCCCACTTCGGCGTAGCGGGCATTTCTGGATGAGCTCTAGCATCGGGCTCACCCGCATGCCCAAAGCCCGCGAGCTCCGCACCGCGTCGACGCGCGCGCTCCGCGATCTCATCGTCAACGGCCACCCGGTCGATCCGGCGCAGCTCGAAGGGTGGGCCTATCGAGGCACCAGCCTCGGCCTTCCGAGCATCGTCGAGAGGCTCACCTGGAAGACCTTCCAAAAGACCTTCTATCGAGAGCCGCGCGCCGGACGCCTCATCGGCTGGAACGTGCGCCTCGAGCAGGACGGCATCGACGCGCCGAGCCGGCCGAAGCTCCGGCGCGGCAAGCCGGTGACCGAGTGGAACTACGAGGTCGTCGCCCCGTCGCCCGAGATCCCGATGCCGCGCGGCTTTGATCGGGGCTTGGTCATCGACTACGGGCGCGCGCCGAACCCGCCCGGGCCGGTGCGGATCACCAAGGATCCGCTCGTCGCGCTGTCGCCCGGCCTCGCCGACGAGCTTCTCGGCGTGAGCTATCTGGTCGTCGCCGGCAGGTGCGTCGAGACGCCGACCTACTTCACGCTCGAGCGCGACCACCCGATCGATTTCGTCCCCGCCTTCGCGGGCGGCGACGCCGACGAGGCGGCGCGCGGGCTCGATCCGCTGCGGCTCACGTCCCTCGAGCGGGGGTGGGCCGAGGAGCTCTTCGCCGCGATCTTCGCGACCGGCGCCGACGACGGCCTGCCTCCGTTCTCGTCGATCGATCGCGCGGCGTTCTGGGACGCGTTCGCGACGGCCCCGGCGCCGATGGTGCGCGCGGGCCTGCGGCCGATGCTGCACACGCTGGTGTTTCTGCCCGTGGTCTCGGGCTTCGGCAAGCCGTTCTTCCGGCTGAGCGACGACGAGCGCCAGCGCTTCCTCGCGGCGGCGTACGCCGATCGCCGCTACTTCGTGCGGCAGTCGCTCACCACGCTGAAGATGCTCGCGGGCTTCGCCTACTTCGACGACCCCCGCGTGCGCGCGCGCTTCGAGTCGATGGGAGGTGCGCCGTGAGCGCGCGCCTGTGCGAGCTCGACGGGCGCGAGGTGCGCCGGACGCTCGAGGCCGAGGCCGACGTGGTCGTCGTCGGCAGCGGGCCTGCGGGGGCGACGGTGGCGCGCGCCCTCGCCCAGCGCGGCGTCTCGGTGATCGTGCTCGAGGAGGGGCACGAGGCGAGGCCCGAGGACTTCGTCGCCAGCGGCGTGCGCGCCATGGCGTCGCTCTACCGCGACATGGGGACCTCGATCGCGTTCGGCAACGTGTCGATGCCCTACCTGCAAGGGCGCGTGGTCGGCGGCACCTCGGTGGTCAACGGCG
>JAJXTK010000306.1 GCA_021783935.1 Myxococcales bacterium
GCCACGCGGTCGAGCTGTTGTTCGTACCGTCCTATGACGTCGCCCGCTCCGTCCTGAGCCAGGCGGCCAACGGCGTCGCCACCGCGGTCGTCGTCTGCACCGACGAGCGCGCCGCGGCCGCCGCTGCGCTGCGCGCGGGCGCCGATGCCGCCATCGACGCGCGCGATCCGGCCGAGCTGCTCGCCGCGCTCATCGATCGCGCCCTCGAGCGCGGCCGCGGCCGCGGTACGTACGTCACCGTCGCGCTGGGCCAGCCGCCGCGCGCGCTCGAGGACGTCGCCCGCGAGGCCGCCGAAGAGGCCGAGCGCCGCCACATCGTCGCCGTGCTCGCCAGCGCGCGCGGCAACCGCACGCGCGCGGCGTCGCTGCTGGGCGTCGCGCGCTCGACGCTCTGGCACAAGCTGCGGCGCTACGGGCTCGAGTCGGGCAGCTCCGACTCCGAGCCGGTCGCGCCGATGCCTGCCGCCCACGTCGAGGCGCGGTAGCTCGGCGCGGCTGCCCGGCACCTCCCGAGCCGCGCTGGCGGCCGTCTCGGTAGCGCCTGCGCTCGCCGGGACGGGGAGGTGTCGAGGAGCGCGACCGCCAACACGCAACGGTCGCGAAGCGTCGGGCCCGCGCCAGCGCGCCGCGCGCTCAGCCCTTGGCGAAGGCGCTCGCGACGATCTCCTGCGCCTCGGCGAGCACGCGCTCGAGGTGATCCTGCCCGCGGAAGCTCTCCGCGTAGATCTTGTAGACCTCCTCGGTGCCGCTCGGCCGGGCCGCGAACCAGCCGTTCTCGGTCGTGACCTTGAGCCCGCCGATCTCCGCGCCGTTGCCGGGCGCGCGCACGAGCTTCTCGACGATGCGCTCGCCCGCGAGCTCGGTGGCGACCACGCTCTCGGGCGACAGCTTCTTCAGGATCGCCTTCTGCGCGGCGGTCGCCGGCGCATCGACGCGGGCGTAGCGGGGATCGCCGTGCGCGGCGCAGAGCGCGCGGTAGTGCTGCGCCGGATCGGCGCCGCTCTTGGCGAGGATCTCGACCGCGAGGAGATCGAGCAGGATGCCGTCTTTGTCGGTCGACCAGGCGCGCCGATCCTTGCGCAGGAACGACGCCCCCGCGCTCTCTTCGCCGCCGAAGCCGAGCGTCCCCTCGACGAGCCCGTCGACGAACCACTTGAAGCCGACCGGCACCTCGACGAGTCGTCGCCCGAGCGCGCGCGCGACCCGATCGATCATGCTGCTCGAGACCAGCGTCTTGCCGACGCCGACGGTCGGGCCCCAGGCGGTGCGCGTGCGGAAGAGCCAGTCGACGGCGACCGCGAGGTAGTGGTTCGGGTTCATGAGCCCCGACTTGGTCACGATGCCGTGGCGGTCGCTGTCGGTGTCGTTGCCGAAGGCGAGATCGAAGCGGTCCTTGAGCGCGATGAGGTTCGCCATCGCGTAGGGGGACGAGCAGTCCATCCGGATCTTGCCGTCGTGATCGAGCGGCATGAACGAGAAGGTCGGATCGATCGCGGTGTTCACGACCTCCAGCGCGAGCCCGTAGCGCTCGGCGATCGGCCCCCAGAACGCGAGGTTCGAACCGCCGAGCGGATCGACGCCGATGCGGAGTCCCGCCCCGCGCGCGGGTTCGAGATCGAGCACCTCGCCGAGCGCGCTCACGTAGGGGGTGACGAAGTCGTGGCGGCGCGTGGTCGCGGCGCTCGCCGCGCGCTCGTAGGGGATGCGCCGCACCGAGTCGACGCCGCGCTCGAGCAGCTCGTTGGCGCGCCGCTCGATCAGCGCGGTGATCGACGTGTCGGCCGGGCCTCCGTTCGGCGGGTTGTACTTCAGGCCGCCGTCCTCGGGCGGGTTGTGCGACGGGGTGATGACGATGCCGTCGGCGAGGCCGCTCGCGCGGCCGCGGTTGTGCTCCAGGATCGCGAAGGACACCGCGGGCGTCGGGACGAGCGCCCCCTCGTCCGCGAGGCGCACCTCGACGCCCATCGCCGCGAGCACCTCGACGGCGGTGCGCTGCGCGACCTCCGAGAGCGCGTGGCTGTCGCGCCCGACGAAGAGCGGACCGGTGATGCCCCCCCTCGCGCGGTGCTCGGCGATCGCCTGCGCGATCGCGACGATGTGCGCCTCGTTGAAGGCGCGCGCGAGCGAAGAGCCGCGGTGCCCCGAGGTGCCGAAGGCGACGCGCTCGGCCGGCAGGCGCGGATCGGGGCGCTCTCGACCGTAGGCGTCGAGCAGCTTCGAAACGTCGACGAGCATCGACGCGGGGGCGGGCTTGCCGGCGAGCGGGTGGGGCATCGTCCTCGTCTACGACCGGGCGCGCGACCGTGGCAAGCGTCGAGGTCGGGGCGGCCCGGCCGCTCCTCGTTCTCGCGCGCGATTCCGGGTGCGCGCGCGCCCGCGGTCGCTACGCTCACGCCTCGTGAGCAGCACCCCCGACGACGCCGACGACGCCGTTCTCGCGAAGCCCGAGCCCGCGCCGTCGCGTCCGCTCGCCGAGGCCGAGCCCGAGCCGCCGATCGTCGCGCGCCTCGTGATCGAGATCCGCTCCGACGGTCGTCGCACCATCGCGCGCGGCGCGGCGGAGGATCGCGTGCTCGATCAGAGGGTCGCCGTGCACGCAGAGGGGACCACGCCGCTCGCCCTCGCGGTGTCGCTCGCGCGATCGCTCGTCTCGCTGCCGTCGCTCGCCAAGACGCTGTTCGCGGGGGCGCTGCCTGGCAAGCGCCCGAAGGACGGCTGACGCCGATCAGTCGTAGCGCTCGTGGTGGATGCGCTCGCGGGGCACGCCGAGCGCCTCGCGCAGGGCCTTGCGCACCTCGCCGACCATCTTCTGCACCCCGCATACGTAGGCGTCGATCGCGCCGGGCCCGCCGAGCTCCGCGACGAGCTCCGCGAGGTGCGCCTGCACGTGGCCTCGTCGCCCCGACCAGCCCGCCTCGCCCCGCGAGAGCGTCGGCGCGAAGTCGAACCGCCGCCACTGCTCGCGCAGCCCGAGCCAATCGTCGCGGTAGAGCAGATCCCGCTCCTCGCGCGCGCCGAGCAACAGCAGAAAGCGCGCCCCCTGCTCGTCGGCCTCGGCTTGCACGGAGCGATCGTTCAGCATGGCGCGGAAGGGCGCGACGCCCGTGCCCGTGGCCACCATCAGCACGTTGCGCCGCGGCGTGGCGAGCGTGAAGAACCCTTGCGCGTGCGACAGCTCGAAGACCTCGCCGATCGACGCGGCGTGCAGCCGCTCGCTCATCGGCCCGCCGGCCACCCGCGTGACCGCGAGATCGAACGACCCGTCGTCGCGCGGCGGCGACGCGATCGAATAGGAGCGCTTGAGCGGCTCGGCGCCCGGCCGCGCGGTCGGGTCGCGCAGCAGCAGGTTGACCCACTGCCCCGGCACGAAGGTGAGCGGCGGGCTCGGGTCGAACGTCAGCTCCCGCACCGCCTGCGTGAGCGTGCGGGCGCGGACGAGCGTCGCGTGTCGAGCGGCGTTCATGCGCGGCTTCTCCCACGAGCGACGGGCGCGGGGAAGGTGCGCGGCACAAATCCGGTCGTCGCCCACGGCGCGGCCGCTATGATCACCGCGTGTCGCGCGACGAAGTGCTGGGGGCCCTCGGCCGTCACCTCACGCTCCGGTTCGGGCCGCTCGTCCGCGTGCGTGAGCTCGCGCGCGTGCGTCGCGTGCTCGGCGACGCGTGGGTCGCGAAGCTCGCCGTCCCGACGCGCGACGGGGACATCTCGCTCGGCGACCTGGAGGTCGACGACGAAGGGCGGCCGCTCTCGGCGCTCGGCGTCGAGGAGCTCGTGAGCGCGATCCGTGCCGGCGCCGTGAGCTCCGCGCCCGCCGCCAACCTGCCCGACGACTTCCTCGACGGCCTCGCGGAGTCGGTGCGCGATCCGCTGGCGCACGAGAAGCCCGAGCTGCTGCGCGCGCGCGTCGAGCAGCTGCTCGCCGCCGGCGACGACGCCTCGCTCCAGCGCGCCCGCGACCTGCTCCCTCGGCTGCTCGCCGACCCCGATCGCCGCGGCGCAACGCTCATGCGCATGGGCGAGCTCGAGGTGCTGCTCGCCGAGCCGAAGCTCGCGAACAACTACCTCGAGGCCGCCGCGCGCGAGTTCGCCGATCGCTTCGACATCTCCTCGCTCGAGCGGTGCGCCGCCGCCGCGATGCGGCTGCTCGGCAAGCCGGCGTTCCTCGAGTCGCCGATCCACCAGCTCCTCGAGCTCGGTCGCGCGCGCCTGAGGCCCATCGGCGACCTCTTCGATCTGCCGACGTTCGCGTCGCTCGACCCGAAGCAGCGCGCCTGGCTCGCCAAGAACACCGATCGGCGCGCGTTGACGACGGGCGAATTCCTGGTGCGCGAAGGGGAGCCGTCGCGCACCGTCTTCGTGATCAAGAGCGGCCTCGTCTCGGTGCTGCTCGAGACCGGCTCCGACGAGCCGCGCATGATCCGCTGCTGCTTTCCGGGGTGGCTCCTCGGCGAGTCGAGCGTGCTGGTCGACCACGATCCGCGCTGCACCGCCTCGCTGCGCGCGGAGCGGGTGACCGAGGTCTGGGCGATCGACTCGGTGATCCTCCGCGAGATCATGCGCGACAATCAACCGCTGGCCGAGCGGATCGCGGCGACCAAGCACATCCACCGCATCGACTCGTTCTTCTCCATGCACGAGACCATGGGGCAGCTCGACGTGCGGGTGCGCGACCAGATGCTCGGCTGCCTGCAGCGCATCGAGACCTTCGAGGAAGACGCGGTCGCCGTGGCGGCCGGCGAGCCTCCCCAGATCGCGTGCCTCATCGCGCGCGGCGAGCTCGCGCTGTTTCAGGGCGACGACTTCGGCGCGCCGCCACGCGCGGTGATCGGCGCAGACGCCTTCTTCGGCGTGCGCGACGCCATGCACCAGATCCCCTCTGCGCTGACGGCCGTCGCGCGCGCGGGCACGACCATCGCGTACTTCGACGCTGCCCAGCTCCGGCAGCTCGCCGAGCACAGCCCTGAGCACGTCGTCGCGATCCTCGAACGGCTGGGCTGAATACGCGCCGGGTGTCCCCGCGCGAACCGATCCGTAGAAATGATGCGGAGGGTGAAAGGCCTGCGTTTTGGGCCGTAATACGCACTTTATGCGCGACAAAATGCACCGTTCAGGGGGCGAAATGGGGCAAGTTGCCGCGCCTGCGCGGCGACATACTCCTTGCCGGAACGGGACCGGGGCATCTACAACGTGCCGCCGTGAACAGGGGCCGTTTTCTCTTCCCGAAGTGGTCGAACCATGCGGCGACCGCCGTAGCCATCGCAGTGCTCGGCGGCGGCACGGCCGCCGGCGCGGCGCTCTCGTACTACGGCACGCAGAAGTACCTCGAGGTCGGCTACCAGCCGGTCCAGCCCGTGGAGTACAGCCACAAGCTGCACGCCGGCGAGCTCGGCATGGACTGCCGCTATTGCCACTCGACGGTCGAGCGATCGGCCTTCGCCGCGGTGCCGCCGACGCAGACCTGCATGAACTGCCATGCCAAGGTCAAGACCGACTCGATCAAGCTCCTGCCGATCCGCGAGAGCTGGGCGAACGACACGCCGGTCAAGTGGGTGCGCGTCCACAACCTGCCCGACTACGTCTACTTCGATCACTCGGCGCACCTCGCCGCGGGGGTCGGCTGCAGCACGTGTCACGGGCGCGTCGACGAGATGCCGCGCGTGACGCAGATGCAGCCGCTCACCATGGGCTGGTGCCTCGACTGCCACCGCGATCCGGGCCCGAACCTCCGCAAGCCCGACGAGATCACCAAGATGGACTGGGTCGCCTCCGCGGAGCAGGCGGCCAACCACGAGGGCATCGCCGCGAACGGCCGCAAGGTCGCGCCGCCCACCCACTGCTCCGGGTGCCACCGATGAAGCGACTTCCGATCGTCTACGCCAAGGATCTCTCGGGGCGTCACTATTGGCGCTCGCTCGCAGAGGAGCAGCACGACCCCGAGTACCTCGAGGCGCAGCACCGCGAGTTCCCGCAAGGGGCCGACGAGGCGCCGCCCGAGGGGGACGTCTCCCGCCGCGGCTTCATGGGGATCATGGGCGCCGCGATGGCGCTCGCCGGGCTGACGGCGTGCCGTCGCCCCGAAGAGAAGATCGTCCCCTACGCGCGCGCGCCCGAGGAGGTCGTGCCGGGCAACCCGCTCTTCTACGCGACCGCCTTGCCGTGGCTCGGCAGCGCGATCGGCCTGCTCGTCGAGACTCACGAGGGGCGCCCGACGAAGATCGAGGGCAACCCCCTGCACCCGGACAGCCTCGGCGCGACGAACACCTACGCGCAGGCGACGGTGCTCGATCTCTACGACCCCGATCGCTCGGACGCGCCGCGCGCCAAGGGGGACGTCAAGCGGAGCTGGGACGACCTCGCGGTGGCCCTTCGCGAGATCGGCGCGAAGGCCAAGGCCGACGGCGGCAAGGGGCTCGCGATCCTCACGACCGAGCACCGCTCCCCGTCGCTCGCGGCGGCGCTCGCCGATCTGCAGAAGCAGCTCCGCTTGGCGCGCGTGGTGCGCTGGTCGCCGCTCGGCGCCGCGCAGAGCCGCGAGGGGGCGCGCCTCGCCTTCGGGCGGGCCTACGACACCGCGCGCGATCTCGCCAAGGCGCGCGTGATCGTGACGCTGGAGGCCGACGCGTTCCTGCGCGACGGCAGCCCCGTCAAGCAGGCGCGCGGCTGGGCCGAGGGGCGCAAGCCGCGCAACCCCGCCGAGGGGCCGACCACCCTCAACCGCTTCTACGCGATCGAGAGCGTCTTCACGGTCACCGGCGCGTGCGCCGATCACCGGCTGCGCCTCAAGCCGAGCGACGTCGTCGCCTTCGCCTACGGCCTCGCGCACCAGCTCGCGAGCGCGCACGGCGCCGAGCTCGGCGAGCTCACCGCCACGCTCGCCGGCCAGCGCCGGGAGCTCGGCGAGGGGGCGAAGAAGCTCCTCGAGGTCGTCGCCAAGGACCTCGCGGCGAACAAGGGCGCCTCGGTGGTCATCGCCGGCGAGAACCTCCCGCCCGAGGTGCACGCCGTCGTCCACCTGCTCAACCTCGCGCTCGGCAACGTCGGCGACGGCAAGCCGGTGCAGCACGTCGCCGCCTTCGCCGAGGAGACGCCCGAGGGGGGCAGGGCGATCGTCGAGCTCGCGAGTGCGATCGACAGGAGCCAAGTCCAGACCCTGGTGATCCTCGGCGGCAACCCCGCCTTCGACGGGCCGGCAGACGCCAAGCTCGCCGACGCGATCGCCAAGGTGCCGACGTCGATCCACCTCTCGTCGCACTACGACGAGACCAGCGCGCTCTGCACCTGGCACGTCCCGCGCGCGCATCTGCTCGAGTCGTGGGGCGACGTCGTGACCGACGCCGGCGTGGTCTCGCTGATCCAGCCGATGATCGCGCCGCTCTACGACGGCAAGACCGACCTCGAGCTCGTTCGCCAGCTGCTCGGCGACGGGCGCAAGGGCTACGAGCTCGTGCGCGACACCTTCTTCGAAACGGCGGCCAAGAGCGGCACCGACGTCGAGCGCGAGAAGGAGTGGCGCCGCGCGCTCAACGACGGCCTGGTCGCCGAGCTGAAGGCGCCCGTCGAGGACGTGAAGCCGACCCTCGCGCCGGTGGCCGCCGCGGTGAAGGCCTGGGTCGCGCCGCAGGGGCTCGAGATCTCCTTCCAGCCCGACAGCCACGCGTGGGACGGCACCTTCGCGAACAAC
>JAJXTK010000307.1 GCA_021783935.1 Myxococcales bacterium
TGAACGGTCCGCGCGCGCGCGTCGGGCTGCCGACCCTGCGCGAGGAGCGCAGCGGCGTCTTCAACCGCGCGTTCGTCGTCGAGCTCGCCGACGGGGCGCGCGTCGAGGCCGTGCTCTATCGCGGCGACACGCTGTGCGTGTCGAGCCAGGTCGGCTGCGCGGTGCGCTGCCCCTTCTGCGCGTCGGGGGCGAACGGTCTCCATCGTCCCCTCTCGCTCGACGAGCTCACGGGGCAGCTCGAGGCGGTGCGCGCCCTGGGCGAGGCGCCGGCGCGCGTGACGGTCTCCGGGGTCGGCGAGCCGCTCCACAACGCCGCGGCCGTGCGCGCCTTCCTCGCCTGGTGCCGCGCGCAAGGGATCGCGCCGAGCCTGACGACGTCGGGCGGCCCCGTCGCGCGCCTTCGCGAGGCGCTCGTCGAGTGGCCGCACAATGGGCTCACGATCTCGATCCACGCGGGCACCGAGGCGACGCGCGCCCAGCTCGTGCCCAACGCGCCCTCCCTCGCCGAGCTGTTCGCGACGCTCGGCGCGGTGGTGCCGACCCTCTCGCGGACGCGCCGCAAGAAGACCGCGCTCGCCTACCTGCTGGTCGCCGACCGCAACGACGGCGACGCCGAGCTCCTGGCCTTCGCCGCGCACGCTCGGCCGCTCGGCCTCTGCGTGCACCTCTACGCGCTCAACCCCGTGCCCACGAGCGACGCGCTCGCCGTCTCGCGCGGAGCGTACGAGCGCGCCTACGCCCGCCTGACCGACGCGGGGCTCGTCGCGCGCATGAGCTCTCGGGCGCGCGTCGAGGCCCAAGGGGGGTGCGGGACGCTGGTCGCGCGCGAGGCCGAGGGAGCGAAGGCGAACCTCACTTCTCCCAGCTGCTCCCGCCGATGAACTCGCGGAGGATCGACGTCGTGGGCACGTGGTCGGGGTAGATGGCCACGAACCGATCGATGAGCCTGCGCAGCCGGTGCGCGGTCACGAACGACGGGTGCTCGCGCGGCACCTCGAGCAGATAGCGCTCGGCGAAGACCTTGAGCACGGCGGGCTCGTAGACGAGCGACGAGTCGTAGACGGCGTCGGCGATCGGCTCGTAGGGGAAGATGTGCTTTCGCTCCCCCGCGCGCACCGAAGGCCAGCGCCGGATGTTGTCGGCGGCCGTCGCGCCGCGCGTGAAGCGGTCGCGCACGATGCGACGCAGCAGCCGGATGTCGGCGACCGAGAGGGTCTCGAGGCGATCGAAGCGCAGGGCGGTGGCGGGCTCGATGTAGATGCCGAAGCGCTGCGATGGATCGATCGCGTCGCCGAGCAGGGCGGGGTTGAGGCCGTGGATGCCTTCGAGCAGCAGCACGTCGCCGGGCTGCAGGGTGAGCTCCGGGCCCCCCTCGGGGTGGCTTCGACCCGTGAGGAAGTCGTAGCGCGCGGTGCGCACCGCCTCGCCCGCCAACAGGCGCCGCACGTGCGCTTGCAGCAGCGCGAGCGAGAGCGCGTCGAGCGCCTCGTAGTCGTACTCGCCCTTGTCGTCCTTGGGCGTCGCCTCGCGGTCGACGTAGTAGTCGTCGAGCGAGATGCCGATGGGGCGAATCCCCTCGATGCGCAGCTGGATCGTCAGCCGCTTGAGGAAGGTCGTCTTGCCCGACGACGAGGGCCCCGCGACGCAGATGACGCGCACGGCGTCTCGGCGCTCGGCGATCGCGTCGACGATCCGGCCGGTCGACTTCTCGTGGAACCCCTCGGCGATGCGAATGAGCTCCGTGACGCGGCCGGAGACGCACAGCTCGTTGAACGCGCCGACGCTCGCGGCGCCCATCGCCTCGAGCCAGCGGTGGTGCTCCTCGACCATCGGCCGCGAGCGCACCGGCGCGGCGAACGGACGCGTGCCGGGGGCGCCAGCGAGGCTCTCGTCGCCGAGCACCAGCGACAGGCGCGGCTCGCCGGTCGGCCCGCGCGACGCGGTGACGTCGAAGCCGCAGAGCAGCGACGCCTCGGGGACGAGCGGATCGAGCGCGAGCACGTAGGTCCCCCCCAGCACCGCGAGCGGCACCGTCGCCTCGCGCGTCGTCGACAGGAGCGCGACCGCGTCGCGATCGCCGCGATCGGCGAAGAACGCCGAGGCCTCCTCCACCGTCCACAGCTCGGTCGCCAGCGGCGCGCCGCTCGCCGCGATCGCGCGCATCTCGGCCGCCAGGCGCGGGGCCAGGGCCTCGAGCGAGCCGCCGTACGGGCACGCGAGCTCGATGCGCTGCTCGACGCCCCGCGAGCCGCGCAGCCGCGCGCGCACGTCAGGGCACACGCGCGAGGCCGCCTCGAGCAGCAACAGGCCGATGCTGCGGCGCCAGATCTTGCGCCCCTCCCAGTGCGCCGAGGTGAGCGGCTGCAGGTGCGCATCGGACGAGATCGGCGTGTGCAGCGAGACGGCGCGGTTCTCGAGCAGCGCCGCGACCACGGGGTGGCCGTCGAGCTCGGCGGGGAGCAGCGCCCGCGCGGGGGTGCCGGTGTGCACGGCGTGGTGCTCGCCGCCGACGTCGACGTCGACCTCGGTGCGTCGGGGCAGCGAGCGCTCGCGCAGCAGCACCGCGACGCTGTCGGTCATCGCGGTGAGCTCGCGTCCGAGCAAGCGCACGAGCGCGCCGACGAACGGCACGCACGCCTCGGGCGCGTGGTGCAGGAGCTGTTCGAAGCCGCCGCGCCCGAGCTTGCCGAGCACCAGCTCGTCGTGCGCGCGCACCGTCGCCGCGCGCGGCGCCCCCGAGAAGAGCGCGAGCTCGCCGAAGTGATCGCCGCGGTGCAGCCGCCCGACCTCGACGCCGCCGCGCTCGACGACCGCAGTGCCCTCGAGCACGAAGAACATCTCGTCGCCCGGGTCCCCCTCGCGCAGCACGGTCGTGCCCGCCGGCACGTTCCTGCGCTCGATGACGCCAGGGATCGCGAGCAGCGCCGGCATGCTCTTGCTGACCGCGTCGGACTCCTCGCGCGCGATGGCGGTCACGTCGACCTGGCGGATCGAGAGGGGCATGCCCCGATTCGACCAAGCTCGACGGCCCGCGCGCAACGCAATTGGGCGTACGCATCGGCCGATCGAGCTCGTCAATCGAAGAGGTCGAGTCGCCCGCGCGCGACCTCCCGAGGCGCGGCGTCGAGCACCAGCGGCCCGCGAGGCGGCGCGACGTGGAGCGCGACGCCACGGCCCCTCAGCGCGTCCTCGGCCGCCTCGCGCGCGAGCTCGGGACGGTTGTTGGTGCGCGAGAGGTGGAGCAGCGCGACGGTCTTGGTGCGTGGCCCGAGGCGGCGCAGCAGCGCGTGCGCCTGGGCGTTCGACAGGTGCCCCTTCGCGCCCGCGATGCGCTCCTTGAGGAATGGCGCATACGGCCCCTCGGCGAGCATCTTCTCGTCGTGGTTCGACTCCAAAAGGAGCAGATCGACCCCCGCGACGTGCTCCTCGAGCTCTGCGGTGACCTCACCGAGATCGGTCGCGAGCCCGCAGCTCGCGCTCCCGTCGGAGATGCGCAGCGAGACCTGCGCCGCGTCGTGCGGGATCGGCAGCGGCCGAAGCTCGAGCTCGCCGACGCCAAACCGCTCGCGCGGACCGAAGGTGCGCCGAGCGATGCTCGACGAGAGCGGCCCCAGCTCGCGCGAGGTCTCCTCGGAGGCGAAGAGCGGCGCGCGGCACTTGCGTGCGAGCTTGGCCGCGTGCCCCACGTGGTCAGCGTGCGCATGGGTGATCACGATGGCGTCGAGGCGCGGCTCCAGCCCGATCGCCTTCAGCATGCCGGCGAGCACGCGCGGCCCGACCCCGGCGTCGACGAGCAGCTGCGTGGTCCGCGACACGAAGACGGTCGCGTTCCCTTCGCTGCCGGAGGCGAGGATGACGACGCGCATCGAGGACGGCGAGGCTACCGCAGAAGCGGCCGACGACCCAGCGATCCCAGGATCGCGCGCGAGCGGCGTAGAGAGAAACAGGAAGGAGAGAAGCGAAGAAGGTGTGTTGGGAGTCGAAAACCACCCCCCAATGCCTTCTTCTTTCCTATCCTTCCTGTTGCCCTTTCTCGCTCTCGGTACTGATCAGTACCGATAATTCTCGGCCTTGAAGGGGCCCTCGGTGCCGACGCCGATGTACTCGGCCTGGTCCTTGGTGAGCTTGGTGAGCTTCACGCCGAGCTTCGAGAGGTGGAGGCTCGCGACCTTCTCGTCGAGCTTCTTCGGCAAGAGGTGCACGCCCACCGGGTACTTGCCCGGCTCGGTCCAGAGCGCGAGCTGCGCGAGCACCTGATTGGTGAAGCTCGCCGACATGACGAACGAGGGGTGGCCGGTCGCGCAGCCGAGGTTGAGCAGGCGGCCGCGCGCGAGCAGCGTCAGGCGCTTGCCGTCCTTGCGGATGAAGTGATCGACCTGCGGCTTGATGTTCTCTTCCGTGCAGTTCGCCTCGAGCCAGCGGACCTGGATCTCGGCGTCGAAGTGGCCGATGTTCCCGAGGATCGCCTCGTCCTTCATCTTCTCCATGTGCTCGCCGCGGATGACGTCCTTGTTGCCCGTGGCGGTGATGAAGATGTCGCCGACGGTGGCGGCGTCCTCCATGGTCGTGACCTCGTAGCCCTCCATCGCCGCCTGCAGGGCGCAGATCGGATCGATCTCGGTGACCATGACGCGCGCGCCGAGGCCGCGCATCGCCTGGGCGCACCCCTTGCCGACGTCGCCGTAGCCGCACACGACGGCGATCTTGCCGGCGAACATCACGTCCGTCGCGCGCTTGATGCCGTCACCGAGCGACTCGCGGCAGCCGTAGAGGTTGTCGAACTTGGACTTGGTGACCGAGTCGTTGACGTTGAAGGCGGGGACCTTGAGCAGCCCCTTCTTGTGCATCTCGTAGAGGCGGTGCACGCCCGTCGTCGTCTCCTCCGACAGGCCGCGGACGGGGTCCTTGCCCGAGAGCAGGTCGGTGCGCTTGTTGTGGACGTAGAGGGTGAGATCGCCGCCGTCGTCGAGGATCATGTTGGGGCCGAGCCCCCCCTTGAACGCCTTGAGCTGCTGCTCGATGCACCAGTCGTACTCCTCCTCGGTCTCGCCCTTCCAGGCGAAGACGGGCACGCCGGTGGCGGCGATGGCGGCCGCCGCGTGGTCCTGCGTCGAGAAGATGTTGCACGAGGTCCAGGTCACCTCGGCGCCGAGCGCGGTGAGCGTCTCGATGAGCACGGCGGTCTGAATGGTCATGTGGAGGCAGCCCGCGATGCGCGCGCCCTTGAGCGGCTTCTGCGGGCCGTACTCGGCGCGAATGGCCATCAGGCCCGGCATTTCCTTCTCGGCGATCGCGATCTCCTTGCGACCCCACTCCGCGAGCTTGATGTCGGCGACCTTGTAGTTCTGAGCGGTCATGATCGTGCCTTCCTCTCGTGCTTGGACTTCGTGTCGTGCATGGCTGCGCGCTCGACGCCGCTCGGGCGACGGGCCGCGAAGACTTGCCAGGGCAGGTGGTGATCGGGCGCGCCCGCGCCGGGGGCGAACGCCGGCATCGACGTGACGACGGCGTCCTCGAGGTCGGCCCCCCGCGCGAAGCGGCGGAGCTCCGCGGGCTCGAAGCCGAGCCAGAGGTCGGCCTGCGCGCGCATCGACTCGTCGTCGTGGTGGGCGTAGTCGAGCACGACGACCGAGCCGCCCGGCCGCGCGAGCGCGGCGAGCACGCGCATGGTCTCTTGCGGGCGCGCCGCGTGGTGCAACAGACGCACGGCGAACACGGCGTCCGCGCCGCCGTGCGCGTCGACGGCGCGCCGCACGGCCGCGCCCCCGAGGTCCGCCTCGAGGATCTCGACGTTGCCGAAGCCGCGCTGCTCGACGCGCGCGCGGCATCGTTCGAGCTGCGCGTGCTCGCGATCGATCGCGACGACGCGCTCGAAGATCGGGCAGAGCACGTCGAGCAGGCTGCCGCCGCCGGTGCCCGCGTCGACGGCGAGCGACCTGCGGGGCAGCAGCGGTGCGATGGCGGCGAGGTAGCGCGGCAGCTCCCCGGGGATCGACGCGAACGAGGGGCGCCCCTGATCGCGCCCGAAGAACGCGCGGGCCGCCGCGTCGCGCGCGCGCACCACCTCGGCGATGCGGCGCAGGCTCCCGTCCTCCTCGCAGAGCGCGCGCCCCGCGGCGAGCGCGTCGGCGACGACCGGATCGCGCGCCGCACCGTGCGCGAGGTGCACGAGCACGCGCGTGCCCTGCTTGCGCTCGATGAGCAGCCCGCGCTTGCGAAGCGGCGCCGCGTGGCGCGAGACGTTCGGCTGGGCCTCGTCGAGCAGCTCGGCGAGCTCGCCGACCGCGAGCTCCTCCTCGGCCGCGAGCGCGAGCAGGCGCAGGCGCACCGGCTCCGAGAGGAGCCGATAGAGCTCGCAGCGATCGATGCCCGGGCGGGGAACGTCGAGCTCGAGGTCCTCGGCGGCGGTCACTCGAAGTATCTATGCGATCATGCGGATGGAGGCAACTATCGCCATGGATGCCGATTTTCGCCGACTGCGGCGGCCGCGGCCCCGCCTAGGATGCCCCCGCATGCGCCGCTCCCTCGCGCTCGCGATCGCGCTCCTCGCGGCCGAAGGGGCGCAGCTCGCCATCAACGGCCAGATCTTCCGCAAGGACTTCTCGCTATGCGGCGTCGCCCTCGCGCGCGGCGCGCCGTGGTCGCGCGTCGACGATCGCGCCTGCGGACACGCGTTCGGCTGGAGCGCGGATCTGCGCACGTGGACGACGTTCGCGGGCCGTGGGCTCGGCGGCGGCCCCTTCCCCCCCGGCGTCACCGAGGCGGTCGGTGGCTACCCGACGCTCGTTCGCGGCGGCGTGCCGTGCGACGGAAAGCGCGCGGAGGTGTGCGCGGTCCCGAGCCTCGCGCCGGCCGATTTCCAGGGCCCGAACCCCCGCACGTTCTTCGGCGTCGATCGCGCGAGGACCAAGGCATTCCTCGTCGTCGTCGACGGCCGCGAGGTCGGCACCGCCGCAGGCATGACGCTCGTCGAGGGGGCGCGCTTCATGGCGGCCACGGTCGGCGCCTGGGACGCGGTGAACCTCGATGGCGGGGGCTCGAGCGAGCTGTTCATCGCGCGCGAAGGGGGCGTGGTGAACGCGCCGAGCGACGGCGAAGAACGGCCGATCGCGGACGCGATCGTGGTCGGGGTCGCGAGCGACGGCAGAGGCGGTGGCGCAGACGGTGGAACCGACGCCGGCGGCGGTGGCAGACGGAAGAGTGCTTGCGGGTGTCGCGGGGCGGGAGCGCGCGGATCGAGCCGGAGCGCCACCGCCGCGGCGCTAGGGGCCGCGCTGCTTCTGCTGCGAAGACGTCGACCGCCAGGTGGGCCTTGCAGGTGACGGGGGCGCTCGGTATAAGCGTTGCCCTTCCGGGCGTTTAACTCAGCGGTAGAGTGCGACCTTCACACGGTTGAAGTCACAGGTTCAAATCCTGTAACGCCCACCAAAAATAGGGGTTCCGAGAGCCGACGGTGGCTCCGAACCACCCCGAACCACCCCCTCACTCCACCCCGAGTGGAGTGAAAAGTGGAGTGAAAGCCCCGCCTGGCGACGAGCCTCGCGGGGCCTTCGCGTTCCGGCACGCGAGCGGCTCGGACGGCTCCGCCTCTCCCTCCGCGCAAGCCCCAAGAACGTCTCGGCTGGCTCCCTCGGTGCTCGCCGCAGCCAGCCCGTGGGCGATCGCGCTCTAGATCGG
>JAJXTK010000308.1 GCA_021783935.1 Myxococcales bacterium
CGCGACGGCTCCGACGAGAACTTCAGCGCGAACCACGGCGTCGAGGGGCCGAGCGACGACCCCGACGTCGAGCGGCTGCGCGCGCGGCAGATCAAGAACCTGCTCCTGTCGGTGGCCCTCTCGCGCGGCGTGCCGATGCTCCTCGCCGGCGACGAGTTCCGCCGGACCCAGCGAGGCAACAACAACGCCTATTGCCAAGACGACGAGACGAGCTGGGTCGACTGGTCGCTCCGCGAGCGCCACGCGGAGGTCCTCCGCTTCACGCGCGGCGTGCTCGCGCTTCGGCGCGCCCACCCCGTGCTCCGCCGCGAGCGCTTCTACTCCGGCGAGGAGATCGCCTGGTTCACCCCCGAGGGGGCCTCGCCCTCCTGGGACGATCCCGAGGCGCGGCGCCTCGGCTGCCTGCTGCGCGAGGACGGCGCGCCGCCGCTGTTCTTGATGTTCAACGCGAGCAACGCCCCTGCGAGCTTCGTGCTCCCCGCAGCGGGCGCCGCGCGACGCTGGCAGCGCGCCATCGACACGTCGCTCGCGCCGCCGGCCGACGTCGTCGGGGACGAGGAGCCGCGCGCGCAGCTCGACGCGCCGCGCTACGTGCTCGCGGCGCGCGCCGGCGCGGTGCTGGTCGCGCGGTGACGATCAGGCGTGCGGCGCTTCTTCGTCGGGCTCGAGCGCCTTGAGCTCGTCGAGGATCGTGTCGGCGCGATCCTGCGCGATGCCGAGCGAGCCGGCGAGCTCGTCGACGAACTGCTTCTCTTCGTCGAGCACGATGCCGTCGGCGAGCGCCATCGAGCACGCGAGCGCGAACGCGTGCTCCTTGTCGGCGGGGCGAGGCAGGCGCGGGCCGAGCGTCTTGAGGCGCGCGGCGCGCCCCTCCCGCGACTTGCCCTTGAGCTTCAAGAGCACGGCCTTGACCTCGTCGGGCTTGATCGCGCCGCCGCCGAGGCCGACGACGTTGCGCACGAAGTGCTCGCGCTCCTTCGCGCCGAAGTCGTCGTCCGCGTGCGCCGCGATGTACATCGCCTCGATCAGCGCCTCGGTCTTCGGCGTGATGATCGGTGCGGCAAGCTCCTTCTTCGCGTCGTCGACGGTGCTCATGGTCGCGCGAGCATCGCACAATTCTCCGCGCGTCGGGAGGGGCTCCCCGTGGCATGCCTCGCCCTCCGGGACTCCCTTTCTCGCTGCTTTGGCAGGCTGTGGAGTTCCTCCGAAACCGGCCGATCCGCTGCCGCGGCATGCCGCGATCTCCCCGCGCGATCGACCACAGCTCGCCGACGGTCACAGGTTTCGCAGGCCGCTTCTCGACGGCCTGCTGGGCCTGAGAGGGAGATTGGCTCGGGGTCAGCTCTCATCCCTCGCTCTTGGCGGCGCCGGTGAGCGGCGAGAAGAAGTTGTCCTTCTTGGTGTGCTCGTCGACGGCGAAGCGGAACTTGTAGCTCGGCGCCGCGCGCTGGTTGCAGTCGGTGCGCTCGCAGAATCGGCAGGTCACGCCGACCGGCACGGCCACCTTGCGCAGGTCCTCGGCCGAGGCGAACGGGACGTCGTCGGCGTAGGCGAGGTGCTTGGCGTCCTCGGCGTGGGTCCCGAGGCCGATCGAGTAGACGGTGCCCCGCACGAGCGAGCCTTGCACGGGCGCCGGCGTGATCTTCGCGAAGCAGAAGTACGTCGCGCCGTCGGTCATCGCGCTGTACTGCTTGGTGAGGACCGACGGGTTGAGGAACGCGACGTGGACCGCCCACTTCGGGCAGCCGCCGCTGCCGTGCGGGATCTTGAGGCCGGTGGCGGAGTAGCGCTTGGAGACGTTGCCCGCGACGTCGACGCGCTGGAAGTGCATCGGCACCCCGCGCCGCTGGGGATCGGCGAGGTTGCACAGGCGGTGCGCGATCGTCTCGTAGGACTGCTCGAAGACGTCGGCGAGCAGCTCGGTGTCGTAGCGCGTGCGCTGCGCCTCGCGCAGGAAGTCGCCGTAGGGGAGCAAGAGCGCGCCCGCGAAGTAGTTCGCGAGGTGGATCTTGAGCAGCATCGGCGTCTCGGCGTGCCGCGGGGAGTAGCCGCGCGTGATCGCCGCGTCGGCGTGCCGCTCGTCGAGCAGCCGCAGCCCCGCGGCGTGCGCGAGCTGGAATTTCAGGCGCTGTTCGAGCAGCCCCGACGAGAGGCTGAGCGTGCCCGCGGCGGGATCGTAGTGGCGCACCACGGACGACCTCGCCTTGGCCGGCTCGAGGCTGACGCGCAGGCTGAGGTTGCGCTCGAGCACGCGCACGAGCTCGTCGGAGACGGTCCGGCGCGAGACGAGCCCCGCGTCGCGGCGCAGGCGCTCGGCCTCCTCCTCGAGCTCGGGGAACCAGTTGCCGCGCCGCTCGAGGAAGTCGATGACCTCGTCGAACGGCGAGTGCTCGAAGCGCGGCGCCTCGGCCGCCGGCGGCTCGCCCCCCGCGCTCGCCGCCTGGCTCGCGAACGCCCGCTTCTCCTGCCGCGCCTCCCCGTCGCGCCGCGTGGCGACGATGAGCTGATCGAGCTGGGAGCGCGTGTTCTTGTACAGGTTGAACAGCGCCGCGATCGTGGTCGCCGTCTTCGGCTCCGCCGACATCGCCAGCAGGTCGCGCTCGTCGAGATCGAGCGTGCGCAGGAGCGGCTCCTCGAGGAGCTTTGCGAGCCCTTCGTCGACGTGCGCCTCGCCGAGGCTCGCCATGAACGGCTCGACCTCGACCGCGAACAGCGCGAGGGCCTTCCAGAGCAGCGGCAGCTGCGCGGCGCGGTGCCCCTTCTCGATCAGGTTCAAATACGCGGGCGAGACGCCGAGCCGCTTGGCGACGTCCGCTTGCAGGAGGCGGCGCTCGAGCCGCAGGGCGCGAAGCCGTGCCCCGATCGACGCGTTGAACTGCTTGCTCGGCTCCACGGCGACGCGAGGATAGTGCGGCGCCCCGTCGGCTCGGGGTACAAAGGCGCATGAGCATCGACGCGGCGGGGCACTACGCGAGGCGGCGCGACGCGGCCCGCGCCGAGGAGGCGAAGCTCGCCGAGCAGACCCGCCGGATCTCGACCGCGCGCGTCGCGCTGTTCGCCGCGGCGGTCACGGCGGCGATCTACGGTCGCGTCCGGCACGAGCCGCGGCTCTACTTCGTCGCGCTCGCGTCGGCCGCGCTGTTCGTGGTGCTCGTATTCGTCCACGACCGCCTTCACGCGCGCAAGGACCGCGCGGGGCGCGCCGCGGCGTGGGCGGACGAGGGGCTCTTGCGCGTCTCGGGGCGCTTCGCGCGCCCGGTCACCAACGAGGATCCGAGGGGGGCCGAGGGGCACCCCTACGCGGACGATCTCGACGTGTTCGGCGAAGGGTCGCTCTTCCAGTCGATCGACACGACGCGCACCTCGGAGGGGCGCGCGCTGCTCGCCTCGTGGCTGAGCGAGGCCGCGAGCCGCGGCGAGGTCGAGGCGCGGCAGACCGCCGCGCGCGAGCTCGCCGCGATGCACGAGCTGCGCGAGGCGCTCGCGGTCGAGGGGGCCATCCTCGACGAGGGGGAGTCGACGGCCTACAAGCACCGCCGCGCCAAGGAGCTCGAGTCGCTGCTCGCGTGGGCCGAGCGCGGCAAGCCGGTCCCCGGCGGCCTCGCGCTGCGCGCGATCGGGCTCGCGCTCCCCGCGCTGACGATCGCCGCGCTCTTCTTCGGCGACGCGCTGCACCTGCCGCGCGTCGTCGGGCTCGGCAGCATCGTGGCCTCCGCGGCGCTGCTCGTGCGCCTTCGCGGGCCGGTGCTCGCGGCGATCGAGGCGAGCGCCGAGCACGGCGACGCGCTGCTGCGCTTCTCGCGCATCTTCGCGGTCGTCGAGGCGGCGACGTTCGCGGGCGAGCCGCTGCGGGCGCTGCAGGCGACGCTGCGCGCAGAGGGGCTGAGCGCGTCGGCGTCGGTCGCCTCGCTGCGTCGCATCGTCGGCTTCGTGGCCGCGCGGCGCAACGAGGTCTGGCGGCTGTTCATCGGGCCGCTGCTCCTCTGGGACCTGCACTGCGCGCTCTCGCTCGAGTCGTTCCGCGCCCGCGCGGGCTCCCACCTGCGCGCGCAGATCGGGGCGATCGCGCGCCTCGAGGCGCTCGCGGCCGTCGGGACGCGCGCCTTCGAGCGCCCCGACGACGCGTGGCCCGAGGTCGTCGACGCGGCCGGCGCCGAGCGCCCCGCGCTCGCCGCGACGGCGCTCGCGCACCCGCTGATCGACCCCGACAAGGCGGTGCGCAACGACCTCGAGCTCGCGGCGCTCGGCGACGTCTTGCTCATCACGGGCTCGAACATGTCGGGCAAGAGCACGCTGCTGCGCGCGCTCGGAGCGAACGTCGTGCTCGCGCTCGCCGGGGCGCCGGTGCGCGCGCGAGCCCTCTGCTGCATGCCGTTCGACGTGCGCACGAGCATGCGCATCCGCGACGACCTGCACGCGGGCGTCTCGCACTTCTTCGCCGAGCTGCGCCGCCTCAAAGAGGTCGTCGACGCGGCCAACGACGAGGCGAAGACGGGGGCCAGGCCGGTGCTGTTTCTGCTCGACGAGATCCTGCACGGCACCAACTCGCGCGAGCGCGCGCTCGGCGCCGAGGCGATCATCCGCCACCTCACCGAGCGGCGCGCGTGCGGCGCCGTCTCGACCCACGACCTCGCGCTCGGCCGGCTCGAGGCCGAGCTCCACGGGCGCGTGCGCAACGTCCACTTCGAAGAGCAGGTGCGCGTCGGCGAAGACGGCGTCGAGACGATGTCGTTCGACTACCGCCTCCGCCGCGGGGTGGTGGCCTCGTCGAACGCCCTGCGCCTGATGCGGATCGTGGGGCTCGACGTGCCGCTGCCGAGGGGCGACGAGCTCAGCTCGGCGGACGATCGACCGAGCCGGTGACGACGGCGGGCGGCGCCTTCTGCCAGGTGACGTTGTCGAGAATGACGGCCGAGTCGAGGACCTCGTCGCCGGCGTCGAAGATGATGAACCGGATGACCATCTGCTCGCCGGGCGTCACGCCGAACTGCGACGTCAGCCAACCGCTGCCGCCGCCGTAGACGTAGGTCTTGGAGGGGTCGACTGTGCCCGGCGTCGTGTCGTTGCTCGACGGCGGCGAGAGGAGATCGCCGGCGAAGCCGGTGCCGTGGAGCGAGCCGAGGATCTTCTTGGTCGGGTCGGTCGGCTGGCCGACGCAATTGACGAGCCCGCCGGTCTTCGCCGGGTCGAGCCCGCTCGGGCCGGGAGGCGCGGGGCAGAGCTGGAAGTAGCCGCTGTTGACCGTGATCGCGCGCCCCTTCGCGTCCTTTGCGACGTTCGCGCCCTTGATCTGCTGCGTGGTGACCAGCGCGAAGAAGGTGTCGTTGAACTGGCTGTTCCAGAACTCGTTGAACTCGCTCGAGAAGAACGAGAAGTCGAACGACATGCCGTTCGCGTTGCTCGGCACCTTCACCGTGAGCTTCAGCTCGGCGTAGTCGTTGGCCGTGGCGGTGCCGCCCGTGCCGTTGTTCACCGACGCGCAATCGGTGGCGTTGAGCGGGAGCGTGCTGCACGGATCAGCGATCTGAGGGGGAAACAGCCCCCCGTAGATTGCGCTGTTCGCGGAGCCGCGCGGGTCGGGGTCGCCGAGCACGCCGGTCGACATGCCGACGAGGTCGGCGCCGTTACGGGCGGCGTTGTCGCCGAACGTCGCCTTGCGGCCGATCTGCTTGGGGCTCGCCTGCATGCCGCCCACGTTCGCCCACTGCGCCGAGACGATCGGATCGAAGGGGCGACCGGTCTTCGTAGTCGCACGCTGCGGGCAGAGATCCAGGGTGCGCGCGTAGTCGAGCGCCGCCGTCTGCGAGCCGCTGCCGGTGCAGTTCGGCACCGGGTTGTCCTTGGTGCCGTCGCAGTCGTTGTCGACGTTGTCGCCCGGGAAATCGTAGGCCTCGGGGTTGATCGTCTTGTCGTGGTCGTCGCAGTCGCCCTGGGCGGCCGTGTAGCCGTCGCCGTCGCAGTCGTCGGCAGAGACGCAGCCGCCGCCCGTCGTGCCGCCCCCCTCGGGCGTGACGACGTCGACCCCTTGCAGGCCGCCGTCGTCGCCGCCGGGGTTGAAGCCCGTGCCGGAGTCGTCGCCGCCGCCGCCGGGGCCCGCATCGGTGAGCAGGGTGCCGCCCGACTTGTCGTTGCCGGCCGAGCAGCCGACGACGCCGAGGAGGGCGGGGACGAGCACTTGAAGCGCGAGGGCGGAGACGGAGCGGCGACGCATCGATGACCTCCCGTAAAGACGGGGAAGTCTGGGGGGCGCCCTCGCCGTCGTCGACGAGGTTCTTCCGCACCGCGTAGCCGGGGACGTCGGCAGTGGAATTGAAGGACCGTCGGCGCTCGCCCTACGAAGTGCGCGAGCCGGAGACGTGAAGAAGCGTTGGAGGGCTTGCGTCACGCCGCGGAGGGCGGACGAGGTTCCCCATGCACGAGCTCGCGCGGCGGAGGGGGGCGCGCTCGGGCTCGACGCTGCACGCTCCGCAGCGCCTCGCGCGCGAAGGGGCGCGTTCGCGAGAGCAGGCCCCCGCCCCGTACCGACAAGACTCGATTGCAGGGCCAAGGCGCACGCGGTAGCGCAACGCGTGTCCGCACGCGCCTCTCAGTGGCGCGCGCGCGGTCGACCAAGGAGAAGCGCCGTGCTCGAGATCCGCCGCCAGCGCACCAAGACCCCCGAGGCCAAGCCCAAGACCGAGGGGCTCGGCTTCGGACGCTTCCTCACCGACCATGTCTTCATCGCGGACCACCACGGGACGTCCGGCTGGCAGAACGCGCGCATCGTCCCCAAGGGGACCGAGAACGTCGACGTCGCGGCCGGCGTCGTCCAGTACGGCCTGTCGATCTTCGAAGGGCTCAAGGCGCATCGCACGCACGACGGCAAGCTCCGCCTCTTCCGCCCCGACGCGCACGCACGTCGCTTCGTCGACGGGGCCAAGCGCCTGTGCATGCCGCCGGTCGATCCCGAGCTGTTCCTCGACGCGGTCAAGGCGATCGTGCGCGAGGACGCCGACTGGTACCCGGACGTCGCCGGCGGCGCGATCTACGTGCGCCCGACGCTGCTCGCGACCGAGACCTTCCTCGGCGTGCGGCCGTCGACCAAGCACATGTTCAACGTGATGCTCTCGCCGGTCGCGCACTACTACGCGAAGGGGGAGAACCCGCTGCGTCTGTGGGCCGAGAAGGAGCTGGTGCGCGCGGCGCCCGGCGGCACGGGCTCGGTCAAGACGGGCGGCAACTACGCCTCGAGCCTCCTCGCGGCGCAGCGCGCGCAGGCGCGCGGCTTCGATCAGGTGCTCTGGCTCGACTCGCACGAGCGCCGCTGGCTCGAGGAGGTCGGCACCATGAACCTCTGGGTGCGCATCGGCGACACGGCCATCACGCCGCCGCTCGACGGCACCATCCTCGGCGGCATCACCCGCGACTCGCTGCTCACGATCCTGCGCGACTGGGGGGTGCGCGCCGAGGAGCGCCGCGTCTCGCTCGACGAGCTCGCGGAGGCCGACAAGAAGGGGGAGCTGCTCGAGATCTTCGGCAGCGGCACCGCCGCGGTCATCTCGCCCGTCGGCGAGCTCACCTGGGACGGCGGCTCGGTCAAGCCGAAGGGGGGCGATCTCGCCAAGCGCCTGCGCAAGGAGCTCGAAGACCTCTTCGCCGGCC
>JAJXTK010000005.1 GCA_021783935.1 Myxococcales bacterium
CGATCTCTGTCGGCGCGCGTCGCTTCGCTCGGCTACGCGGCGCTCGAGACGATCGACGGCCCGGCGCCGGCCAGCGTGGGCGTCGAGGGGGATCGGCTCGTCGATCGCGTGCGCGGTCGCTCGCTGCCGCTCTCGTCGCTCAAGCTCGCCGGGCGTCACAACGTGACCAACCTCGCCGCCGCGTGGGCGGCGATCCGCGACCTCGGCGCCGACGTCACCAAGTTCGAGCCGGCGGTCGCGGCCTTCCGTGGGCTGCCGCACCGCATGGCGCTCGCGCGCGAGCTCGACGGCGTGCGCTACTACGACGACTCCAAGGGGACGAACGTCGGCGCCGTGGTGACCGCGCTCGGCGGCGTGACCGAGCCAAAGGCGGTGCTCATCGCCGGCGGCCGCGACAAGGGGGGCAGCTACGAGCCGATGCTCGAGGCGCTGGCGCAGAAGGGGCGCGCGCTCGTGCTCATCGGCGAGGCGGCGGAGAAGATCGAGGCCGCGGCCAAGGCGAAGCTGCCATTGCTGCCATGCGTGCGCGCGACCTCCTTGCAGGACGCGGTCGAGAAGGCGCGCGAGCTCGCCGAGCAAGGGGACGCGGTGCTCCTGTCGCCGGCGTGCTCGTCCTACGACATGTTCAAGGACTACAAGCAGCGCGGCGACCTCTTCGTCGCGGCGGTCGAGGCGCTGTCGCCGCGAGGCGAGGGGGCGCGGTCGTGACCGTCGGCGCCACCGAGCTGCGCAAGCCGAGCCTGCGGGAGCGGGCCGAGCGGCTCCTGTCGATCGCCGGGCCGGTCGACCCGATCATGGCGGCGGTCGTCGTGACGCTCGTCGCCTTCGGGGTCGTGATGGTCTACTCGGCGAGCGCGATCGAGGCGACCGTCCAGCACAAGGACGCGCAGTACTTCCTCAAGCGCCAGGTCCCCTTCGGGTTCGTCGGCCTCGCCCTCGCGTGGATCGTCTCGCGCATCGACTACCGGCGCTATCAGAAGGCGGGCACCACCTACGGCATCCTCGCGGTCGTCGTCGCGCTGCTCGTCGCCGCGATCGCCGGCCTCGGCAAGACGGGCGGCGGCGCGACGCGCTGGCTCGCCATCGGCCCGGTGCACGTGCAGCCCGCCGAGCTCGCCAAGCTCTCGATCGTGATCTGGCTCGCCTACTCGCTCGCCAAGAAGGGCGCCGAGGAGATGAAGTCGTTCGCCTACGGCTTCCTCCCGCAGCTGATCATGGCGCTCCTCTTGATGGCGCTCTGCCTCAAGCAGCCCGACTTCGGAAGCGCCGTCGTCCTGCTCTTGCTGACGTTCACGCTGATGTTCATCGCCGGCGCGAAGGTCGGCTACATCATGGGCGCGCTCTTGATCGGCAGCGCCGTCGGCGCCGCGCTCGTGCGCTTCCGCGAGTACCGCTGGGAGCGCATCCAGGCGTGGCTCGAGATGGAGGCGCACCGCCAGGACCTCGCCTACCAGCCGTTCCAGGCGCGCATGTCGTTCGGCTCGGGGGGGCTCTTCGGCCTCGGTCTCGGCAAGGGGCTGCAGATCCTCTACCTGCCCGAGGCGCACACCGACTTCGTGAGCGCCGTCGTCGGCGAGGAGCTCGGCTTCCTCGGCATCGCGCTGCTCTGCGCGGCGTACGTGACGCTCGTCGTGCGCGGGGTTCGCGCGGCCTTCAAGGCCCCCGACGACTTCGGCACCTACCTCGCGTTCGGCATCTCGACGCTGTTCGCCCTGCAGGTGCTCATCAACCTCGCGATGGCGATGTCGCTCCTGCCGACCAAGGGGCTCGCGCTGCCGTTCATGTCCTACGGCGGCAGCTCGCTCCTGGTCAACGCGATCGCGGCCGGGATCTTGCTCAACGTCTCGCGCCACGCGCGCGACGGCTCGCCCGCCAAGGACGGGGAGCTCACCCCCGATCCGCCAGGCGTCGAGGTCCGGGAGGCGGCCTCATGAGCGTGCTCCGCGCCACACGGGCCTTCTCCGAAGACCACACGAGTGGGAGCGAGCGCCGCTCCCCCTCGCACTCGCCCACCGTCGCGGCAAGACCGACGCCCATGGTCCTGTTCGCCGGCGGCGGCACGGGGGGGCACGTCTTCCCGCTCGTGGCGCTGGCCGAGGCGTTCGAGCGCGTCGCGCCGCACGTCGCCTTCCGCTTCGTCGGCAGCGCGCGCGGCCTCGAGACGCGCGTGATCCCGGCGCGCGGCTGGGCGCTCGATCTGCTCTCGAGCGAGCCGCTCGCGGGGCGGTCGCTGCTCGCGTCGGCCAAGGGGGCGATGGTCGCAGGCGCGGGCGTCTTGCAGGCCGCGGCGCTCGTCGCGCGGCACAGGCCGAGGCTGGTCGTGTCGATCGGCGGCTACGCGGCCGGCCCGATCTCGCTGGCCGCCGCGGCCATGCTCGTGCCGGTCGCGCTGCTCGAGCCGAACCGCACCGCGGGGCTGACCCAGCGGCTGCTCAAGCCGGTGTCGCGGCGCATCTACGTCGGCTTCGAGGAGGCCCTCGCGGAGCACGGGCGCAAGGGGCGCGCGCTCGGCGTCCCGCTGCGCCGCGGCTTTCTGCCCGTCGCGCCGCGGTCGCGCCGATCGGGCGAGCCGCTCAGCGTGTTCGTGATGGGCGGGAGCCAAGGGGCGCAGCACCTCAACGAGACGCTGCCTGCGGCGATCGCGTCGCTCGCGGGCGAGGCGTCAGTCGGCAGGGTCCGCGTGCTCCACCAGGCCGGTCGCGACAAGGTCGACAAGACCCGCGCCGCCTACGACGCGGCGCTCGCCGGCCTCTCGGAGCGCGCCGAGGTGCAGGTGATCGACTTCCTCGACGACGTGCAGACGCGCCTCGCGGCGGCCGACGTGGTCATCGCCCGCTCGGGCGCCCTGAGCTGCGCGGAGATCTGCGCCGTCGGGCGCCCCGCGATCCTCGTGCCCTTCCCGTTCGCGGCCGACGATCATCAAGCGGCCAACGCCGAGGCGATGCAGCGCGCCGGGGCCGCCGTCGCGCTCCGGCAGCCGCAGGCGACCTCGGAGGCGCTCGCCGCGGCGCTGCGTGAGCTCGCGCTCGACGACGGCAAGCGCCTCGTGATGGCGGAGGCGTCGCGGCGGCGAGGCGCGCCCGACGCGGCGACGGCGATCGCGCGCGATCTGATCGAGTTGGCCGGAATTTCGAGCGCAGAAGAGGCTGTCCATGTTTCGCGGTAGGGTCCGGCAAGTCCACTTTGTAGGCATCGGCGGCATCGGCATGTCCGGCATCGCCGAGATCCTCCGCTCGCTCGACTTCGAGGTCTCGGGCTCCGATCTGAAGGGCTCCGACGTCACGCGCCGGCTCGAGGGGCTCGGCGTGGTGGTGCACCTCGGCCACCGCGCGGACAACGTGCAGGGCGCCGACGTGGTCGTGATCTCGAGCGCGGTGCGCGCCGACAACCCCGAGGTCCAGGAGGCGCGGCGGCGCCAGATCCCAGTCATCCAGCGCGCGGAGATGCTCGCCGAGCTGATGCGCCTCAAGCACGGCGTGGCGATCGCCGGCTCGCACGGCAAGACGACGACGACCTCGCTCGTCGCGACGGTGCTGCGCGCCGCAGGGCTCGATCCCACCGTCGTCGTCGGCGGGAAGGTGAACGCGCTCGGCTCCAACGCCCGCCTCGGGCAGGGCGACCTGCTGGTCGCCGAGGCCGACGAGTCCGATGGCTCGTTCCTGCGGCTGACGCCGACCATCGCGGTCGTCACCAACATCGACCCCGAGCACCTCGATCACTACGGCACGCACGAGCGGCTCAAGCAGGCCTTCATCGAGTTCGTCGAGCGCGTGCCCTTCTACGGCCTCGGCGTGCTCTGCCTCGATCACCCGCACGTGCAGGCGATCCTGCCGCGCATCGATCGGCGGCACGTCACCTACGGCACCAGCGCCCAGGCCGACTATCGCGCGACGAACGTCTCCTTCCACGGCCTCGAGACGCACTTCGACGCGCATCGTCGCAGCGAGCGGCTCGGCACCTTCGTCGTGCGCATGCCCGGCGCGCACAACGTGCTCAACACGCTCGCCGCGATCGCCGTCGCCGACGAGCTCGCCGCGCCGCTCGACGTGGTGCGTGAGGCGCTCGCGAGCTTCGGCGGGGTGCAGCGCCGCTTCACCGTCGTCGGCGAGCAGGCGGGCGTGATCACGGTCGACGACTACGGCCACCACCCGGCCGAGATCGAGGCGACGCTCGAGGCCGCGCGCCGCGCCTACGATCGGCGGCTCGTGGTCGCCTTCCAGCCGCACCGCTACACGCGCACGCAGCTGTTGATGAGCGACTTCGCGCGGGCGTTCAACCGCGCCGACAAGGTGCTCATCACCGAGATCTACGCGGCGGGCGAGGATCCGATCCCGGGCGTGAGCGGCGCGGTGCTCGCCGAGCACGTGCGCGCCCACGGCCACCACGACGTGAGCTTCGTGCCGACGCGCGCGGCGGTGACCGACGTGCTCGAGCGCGAGGTGCGCCCAGGCGATCTGGTGATCGCGCTCGGCGCCGGCGACATCAACAAGTGCGCCCGCGAGCTGCTCGAGCGCCTGGCGACCAACGCGGACGACGGCGGCGGAGGCGCGCGCGCATGAGCGCTTCGGTGCGCACGCCGAGAAACCGCCGCTTCGCGCCGACGCCGGTCGCGACGCGGGGGGGGGCGCGCGCGCCGAGCGCCGAGGCGCCGTGGGATCCCGATCTGCTCTGGCGGCGGCTGCGGCTCGCGGGGCGCGTCGCGCTCGCCGTGCTGGTTCTGGCGATCGGCGTCGCGGCGGCGATCGCCGCGCGGCGCTACGTGACGACGAGCCCGCGCTTCGGGCTCAAGGAGCTGCGCATCGAGGGGACCCGACGGCTCTCGCCGGCGCAGGTGCAGTCGATCGCGGGGCTCGAGCTCGGGCAGAACGTCGTCGATCTCGACCTCGACGCGCTGCGCGCGCGCCTCGAGCAGAACCCCTGGATCGAGCGCGCCCAGGTGCAGCGCCGCTTGCCGGCGAGCCTCGCGATCGAGATCGTCGAGCACGAGGCCGCGGCGATGGTGACGCTGCCGGTCGGCACCTTCCTCGCGACGCCGAACGGCGCCCTCTTCAAGCGGATCGAGGGGGGCGATCCCGACGATCTGCCGCTCGTCACCGGCATCGCGTCCGACGACGCGAGCGGCGATCGCGACGCCACCGCGCAGCTGGTCAAGCGCGCGCTCGAGCTCTCGACCGAGATCGAGCGCTCGGGCGTGTTCGGCGGGCGGGTCGAGGAGCTGCACGTCGAGGCCGACGGCGGCCTGTCGGCGGTGGTGGGCCAGCGGGGCGTGCGCCTCGTCTTCGGCCGCGCCCCCTATCGCCCGAAGGTGCGGCTCGCGACGCAGATCGAGGCCGAGCTCGCCCGCCGCGGCGCGCGGCCGACGGTGCTCTTCCTCGACGACGACGCGCACCCGGAGCGCGTGGTGGTGCGGCTCGTCTCGGCGCTCCCGCCCGCGCAGGTCACCATCGACGGCCTCGGTCCGACGGCCGCGATCGGCGTGGCCAAGAAAAGGGGTGGCGCCCCGTGACCACCTCCGAAATCGTCCGCCGACCGCGCGCACAAACTTGGCCGCTGCCATCGAGTGCTGACAGGTTCGCGCCGTCCTCGCCCAACCGGCGACCGGCATCGAGGAGCCTGGGAGCAAGCACGATGGCAAAGCAGGGTGAAATCGTCGTCGGCCTCGACATCGGCACCACCAAGGTGTGCGCGGTCGTGGCCGAGGTGAAGGGGACGCCCAGCGAGTCGTTCACCGAGCTCGAGATCCTCGGGGTCGGCAACGTCCCTTGCAAGGGGCTGCGCAAGGGCGTCGTCGCGAACGTCGCCTCCACCACCGAGTCGATCCGCCTCGCCATCGAGGAGGCGCAGAACATGGCCGGCGTCGAGATCCGGACCGTGTTCGCGGGCATCGCGGGCAGCCACGTGCGCGCCCAGCGGAGCAACGGCGTGGTCGCGATCGCGACCAACGAGGTCACCCGCAGCGACGTCGATCGCGTGCTCGAGAACGCGCGCGCCATCCCGATCCCGACCGACCGCAAGATCCTCCATGTGCTGCCGAGCGAGTTCCTCGTCGACGCCCACGACGGCAGCGGCGAGCCGGTGGGCATGAGCGGCGTGCGCCTCGAGGCGAAGGCGCAGCTCATCACCGCGGCGAGCTCGTGCGTCGAGAACGTCATCAAGTGCGCCGAGCGCGTGGGGCTCCACGTCGCCGACGTGGTCCTCGAGCCGCTCGCGAGCGCCGAGGCCGTGATCACCGAGGACGAGCGCGAGATCGGCGTCGCCGTGGTCGACATCGGGGGGGGGACCACCGACGTCATCCTCTACGTCGACGGCGGCATCGTCTCGGCGAACGTCATCCCGGTCGGGGGCATGAGCGTCACGAGCGACATCGCCGCGGGGCTGCGCACTCCGATGGCCGAGGCCGAGCGGCTCAAGCACACCAAGGGGTGCGCGCTCGGTCGCATGGTGCCCGACGACGAGGAGATGGAGGTCCCGGGCGTCGGCGGCTACCAGGCGCGCCGCGTGCCCCGCCGCGTGCTCGCCGACATCATCGAGCCGCGCGCCGAGGAGATCTTCGCGGTCGTCCGCCGCCAGCTCGAAGAGAGCGGCTACCTCGAGCAGCTGTCGGCCGGCGTCGTCCTTTGCGGCGGCGCGGTGCTGATGGAGGGGATGACCGAGCTCGGCGAGGAGATCCTCGGCATGCCGGTGCGCCGCGGCTACCCGATCGGCACCCGCGGGCTCACCGATCTGACCCATGGCCCGCAGTTCGCGACGGCCGTCGGCCTCGCGCGCTACGGCGCAAAGGCCCTCCAGGTCGCCGCCCTCCGCGAGGAGGAGCCGACGTCCGTGGTCACGCGCGCCGACAAGGCGCGTGAAGAGCTGGCAGCTTCTGCTGGAGAGCGATCCGGGTTTTGGGGTTGGCTCAAGGCAGCTTTTTGAGACTTGAACCGTGTCTGATTGGACACGGCATGATCGAAGTAAATCGTATGAGATCAGCTTATTAAGTGCTTTATGAAGTGTTCGATGTGTGATTGATTCCGTCGACGGGGGTTTCCGAGGTTCGCGACGAAGTCACGGGGAAGAGGCGCCCCGGTCGCGGAGCGAGGACCGACGCCGGCGGACGGAGCCGACAGGCTCCGTGACACCGAGTTTTCATCAGGGCGTTCGGGGATCACGGACTGCACGTGACGACCATCCGATCCGGCGGCCGACGGCCGGCCGGGTTCGTAGAGGGGCGTTCCGCGCAAGCGGAGGACGAGATGGGCTTCCAGATCGAGTTTGCGGACGAGCAGCAGGACAGCCAGGCGCGGATCAAGGTGATCGGCGTCGGTGGCTCGGGGAACAACGCTGTCAACACGATGATCGAGTTCGGGCTCGACGGCGTGGAGTTCATCGCGATCAACACCGATCGGCAGGCGCTCGACGCGAACGCGGCGCCGACCAAGCTGCAGATCGGCGCGGCGGTCACCAAGGGCCTCGGCGCGGGCGCGAACCCCGATCAGGGGCGCAAGGCCGCGATGGAGGACGTCAACCGCATCAAGGAGCTCGTCTCCGGCGCGGACATCGTCTTCATCACCGCGCGCATGGGCGGCGGCACGGGCACGGGCGCGGCGCCGATCGTCGCGCAGATCGCCCGCGAAGAGGGCGCCCTCACCGTGGGCGTCGTCACCAAGCCGTTCATCTTCGAGGGGCGTCAGCGAAGCCGCCGCGCCGAGCAGGGGCTCCACTGGCTCACCGAGCACGTCGACACCCTCATCACGATCCCGAACCAGAAGCTGTTCGATCTCGGCGAGGAGCTCACGTTCATCGAGGCGTTCAAGCGCGCCGATGAAGTGCTGTATCAGGCCGTTCGAGGCATCTCCGATCTGATCACGCAGATCGGCATCGTCAATGTCGATTTCGCCGACGTGAAGACGGTGATGTCCAACATGGGTCGCGCCCTCATGGGCAGCGGCTGCGCCAAGGGGCAGGGGCGCGCGCGCAGCGCCGCCGAGATGGCGATCCAGAGCCCGCTGCTCGACAACATCTCCGTCGACGGCGCGACCGGAATCCTCTTGAACATCGTCGGCGGTGCCGACATGAAGATGCGAGAGATCGAGGAGGCCTGCGCGCTCATCCACGAGCAGGCGCACGAGGACGCGAACATCATCTTCGGCGCCTCGATCGACCCGAGCCTCGGCGAGATGGTCAAGGTCACGGTCATCGCGACCGGCTTCGATCGCGCGCCGGTGCAGGAGGACTCGAGCTCGCAGATGCGCGCGACGCTCCCCTCGTCGCTGCCCGTGCAGGCGCAGCCGCTCGCGCGCCAGGTCTCCTCGCGCCCGGCGATGCCGGCGCCGATCTACACGCAGGCGCCGCCGTCGCGCCGCCCCGCGCCCGCCGCTGCGCCCGCGATGGCCTCGGGCCGCGAGCCGCGCGACGCGCGCGAGCCGGCGTCGATCACGCGCGCCGTGGAGCGCAACCCCGACCGCTACGCGTCGCCGGTCGACGCCGACTGGGACATCCCGGCCTTCGTGCGCCGCAACCAGTAGTCGCGCGCACCACGTCCCCCGCGGACGCCCGCCCCTGCATCGCCGGCATCGCCTCGGCCGGGTGCAGGGGCGTCGTGCGTTTCAGGTCAACGGCAGGTCTTTTGCGTCATGCCGGCCGAGAGCTCGCAGACCTGCCCCGCGGCGCAGTCGGTGTTGGTCGCGCACTTCAGCATGCAGTAGCCGCCCATGCCGGCGGGCATCGCGAACGAAGACGCGTAGATCGGGTTGCCTCCGGCGGTCGTGGTGTTGAGCAGCGGATCGCACGAATAGCCGAGCGGGCAGTCGGTGGCGCGCCCCGTCGTGCAGGCGTTGGTGCAGACGCCGGCTGCAGCGTTGTTGGTCGTCGCGAAGCAGAGGCAGTCTTGGTTGGTCGTCTTCGTCGGATCGCAGCCCATGCCGATCGAGCTCGGGTAGATGAAGCCGCAGTAGTGGGTCGTCGTGTTGCACTTCCACTCCGACGGCGCGCCCGACCAAGCGTTGGTGCAGTCGGTGTCGGAGGTGCAGCTCACCCCCACGCAGACCTTGGCGACCTTGTCGCAGACGTTGCCGCTCGGGCAGTCGGCGTCGGCCGAGCAGCCGCCGTAGCAGGTGCCGACGAGGAAGTTCTTGCCGCAGGAGTCGGTGCCGAGCATCCACGGGCTGCAGGCGTTCTTGCCGGCGCACTGCTTCATCCACGCGCCCGTGTCATCCAGCTCGCAGTAGGCCTCGCACGCCGACGCGCTGGTGCCCGACTTGGTGCAGAGGCCGGTGTCGCCGTCGCAGAGCAGCAGCTGCGTCTGGTTGCCGGAGCTGTCGAGCGGCCCAGGATCGCACGCGTTGGTGCCGGTGGTCGTCCCCTGCTCGCAGACCGGGGTCGGATCGAGCGCGCCGATGGCGTACCCCGAGCCGGTGCAGTAGGAGAGCCCGCTGCCGCTGACGTCGCAGGTGGTGCTGCTGGTGCAGGTGCTGCCGGTCGTGCGGTCCGGTGTGGTGCCGCTGGCGTCGCCCGCCGCGATGTAGGAGTCGGCCACGCAGACGCCGCCCGCGTCGCTGCCGGAGTCGGCCACGGCGGCGTCGGTGCCCGAGTCGGCCGGGCCCGAGTCGGTCACGCCGGTGTCGGTCGAGGTCGAATCGGCCACGCCGGTGTCGGTGGTGGCCGAGTCGCCCGCGCCCGAGTCGGAGGCGCCGCCGTCGGTCCCCGAATCGATCGCCACGACCGAGTCGCCCGTCGCCACGTCGCCCGCCTCGCCGGGCGCGTCGCTCGCCGCCTCAGAGGAGGAGTCGTCGCCCGTCGTCGCGTCAGTCGTCGCGTCAGTCGTCGCGTCAGTCGTCGCGTCAGTCGTCGCGTCAGTCGTCGCGTCGGTCGTCGCGTCAGTCGTCGCGTCGGTCGTCGCGTCGGTCGCGTCGCTGGCGCCCGCGTCGTCGCCGCTCGAATCGGCGTTCGAATCGAGGACGATCGCGCTGTCGTCGCCGGGCTGGCCGGTGTCGAAACCCGAGCCGGTGTCGACGGGGGAGACCGACGAGTCTTGCTCCGTTCCGGGCGGATTGGTGTCGCTCGACGAGGCGCAGCCGGTGAACGGGAGGGTCAACGCGCAGACGCTCGCCAAGGCGAGCAGCTCGAGGTTACGCATGGGCGCGAAGGCTACCACCGGCGTTCGCAGGGGCGTCGCCAAGCCGTGGTGAATCCTGACGTATCGTCGCTCTTCGTCGCCGGCGAGCCCGTTCGCGCCGCCCTTTCGTCCGCGGGGCCGGCGTGCTCCCTGCGCGGCAGAGCACTTCGCGCCGCCGGCTGCACGCCGAGTCGGGGACGTGCTAGCCGAAGGTCGGTGCAGTGACGGCCTTGCATGACGCTGGCGACCCGATTCGCATTCCCAGCGAAGGGGGCTCGCTCCACATCGTGTCGCACGGCGGTCCGCCGATGGCCGCCTTCGACGAGCTCGGCCGCTTCGTCGACGTCAACCGCGCCTGGGTGCGGGCCTTCGGCTGGTCGCGAGAGGAGGCGCTCGCGATGTTCGTCGAGGACGTCGCGGCCGATGGCGACGCCGCGCCCGAGTCGGTGGATCTCGCGCAGCGGCGGGGCGAGCTGCTCGCGCCGGCGCGGACGTACGTCCGCAAGGACGGCACCACGTTCACCGCCGAGGTCACGACCGCCTCTGTGACCAGCGGTGGCCGGACGTTCGGCTACTCGATCGTGACCGTCATCGACTCGCGCCGGCGCGCGGAGCTCTCGCGCCGCAGGGCCGACGCGAGCTTCCGCGCCCTGATCGAGACGATGCCCGACGGCGTGATCGTGCACCGTCACGGTCGCATCGTGTACGTCAACCCGGCCGCGCGCGCGATGCTCGGCTACGGCTCGCTCGACGAGGTCGTCGGCCGGCGTCACGTCGAGTTGAGCCACGACGACGAGCGCCCCGAGGCCGTGGAGCGCACGCGAGCCGCGTGGGCCGGCAGCGCGTCGTCGCCGGTCGAAGACCGCCTCGTGCGCAAGGACGGCTCGATCGTGCACGTCGAGGTCGTCGCCATGCCGGCGATCTTCGCCGACGAGGCGGCGGTCGTCGTGATCGCGCGCGACCTCACCGCCCGCAAGGCCATGGAGGCGAGCCTCGCGACCGCCGATCGCATGGCCTCGCTGGGGCGCCTCGCGGCGGCCGTCGCGCACGAGATCAACAACCCGCTCGCCTACGCGATGGGCAACCTCGAGGTGCTCGATCGAGAGCTGCGCCGCGCAGGCGATCGCGTGCCGAGCGACCTGCTCGCGGGCTTTCTTCAGCGCATCGCGACCGCGCAGGACGGCGCCTCGCGCGTTCGCGACATCGTGCGCGACGTCAAGACGCTCTCGCTCGTCGAGGGGCCCGCGGAGCCCATCGACCTGCACCGCGTCCTCGACGTGTGCGCGAACATGGCCGAGCACGAGATCCGCCACCGCGCCCGGCTCGTGAAGCGCTACGGCGAGCCGACGCGCGTGCGCGGGAGCGAGGCGCGGCTCGGGCAGGTCTTCTTGAACCTGCTCATCAACGCCGCCCAGGCGATCCCCGAGGGGAGCGTCGACGACAACGAGATCGTCATCGAGACGAGGCGCGTGGGACCGCACGAGGTCGAGGTCGCGGTGCACGACACCGGCGGCGGCGTGCCCGAGGCCATCGCGGATCGGATCTTCGATCCGTTCTTCACGACCAAGGCGCGCGGGCAGGGCTCGGGGCTCGGCCTCGCGATCTCACGCGACGTCGTCGCGTCGCTCGGCGGCGTCATCGGCGTCGAGGGGCGCCGAGGGCGCGGCACGACGTTCCGGGTTCGGCTGCCCGTCGGCGGCGGGCGGCCGCCGCCGATCGCGCGCCTCGCGGCCAAGGAGCCTCCGCGGCCCACACGCCCGAGGCTCCTAGTGGTCGACGACGAGCCGCTGCTCGCGCGCGTCATCGCGGCGCAGCTCGAAGACGACTACGACGTCACGGTCGCCCACAGCGGCCGCGAAGCGATCGCGATCCTCGCGCGCGGCGACGAATTCGCCGCGGTGCTCTGCGATCTGTTGATGCCCGACCTGACCGGCATCGACGTGCTCGGGTGGATCAGGTCGCACCGCGCCGGGGCCGAGCAGCACATGATCCTGATGACCGGCGGCGCGATCCCCGCGCAGGCAGACTCCTCGAAGGGGCCTCGCTACCTCGCGAAGCCCTTCGAGTCGGACGAGCTACGCCGCACCCTCGAGAGCGTGCGCGCGCCGGGGTGACGCGCCGATCAGCCTTCGCTGACGGCTTGCTCGGGGGCCTCTTCGGCCGCCGTGCCCTTGGCCAGCCCCTCGCGCAGGCGATAGCCGACGCCGGGCTCGGTGAGCAGGTAGCGCGGGCGCGCGGGGTTCGCCTCGAGCTTGTGGCGCAGCTGCGCCATGTAGACGCGGAGATAGTGCGTCTGGCCCATGTACGGCGGGCCCCACACCTCGCGCAGCAGCTGGCGATGCGTGATCACCTTGCCGATCGAGCGGGCGAGCGTCGACAGGAGCTTGTACTCGATCGGCGTGAGGCGGATCTCGCGCCCCTCGACGCTCACGCGGCGAACCGGCATGTCGATCTTGAGATCGCCCGTCTCGACGACCGCGCCGGGATCGTCGCCCGCGCGCGCGGCGTGGCGGAGCGCGACGCGCATGCGTGCGAGGAGCTCGCTCGCGCCGAAGGGCTTGGTCAGGTAGTCGTCCGCGCCGCCGTCGAGCGCCGCGACCTTGTCGGCCTCCTGGCCGCGCGCGGAGATCACGACGATCGGCGTGCGCGACCACTCGCGCAGGCGCCGCGTGACCTCGAGGCCGTCGATGTCGGGCAGGCCGAGATCGAGCAGCACGATGTCGGGGTTCTTGGCAGCGGCGTCGGCGAGCGCTTGCTCGCCGCTCGCTGTGAGCGTGCAGCGGTAGCCGTTAGCCAGCAGCGTTGCGCGCAGAAAACGCTGAAGCTCGGGTTCGTCTTCGACGACTAGGGCGAGGGGCTCCGGTAGGGCCATGGGTGGATGTTATCTAGCTTGCGGTGGTCGGGTGGCGAATCAAGGGGGCGACAAGGTCGAGCCCTGGTCGTCCTCGTGGGGTGAAACGGGGGCGCTCAGCGGTACTTCCTCGGCCAGCGGCGGGGGGGGCTCGCCGAGCGGGAGCGCGAACGCGAAAGTGGTGCCGTCGGAGTGCCGTTGGACCCACGTGCGCCCCCCGTGAACCGCGACAATGCCCCGGCAGATCGCCAGCCCGAGCCCGGTGCCGACCTGGCCGCGCGCCGAGGGCGAGCGATAGAATTTCTCGAAGACGTGCGTCTGCTCCTCCGCGGAGAGCCCGGGGCCCCAGTCTCGTACCTCGACCTTCAGCTCCCCCTGGTGCGCCCGCGCGCGGATCTCGATGGGCGAGCCGGCCGGCGTGTACTTGATCGCGTTGTCGACGTAGTTCGAGAGCACCTGCTCGATCAGCAGGGGATCGAGCGCGACCAGGGGCAGCTCCGGATCGATGTGGATGGCGACCTTGCGCCCCTCGAGCTTCGCCTCGAGCCGGCTGAGCGCCGAGCCGATGACCTCCTCGACCGGCTGCCAGTCCTTCTGGGGGCGCACGGAGCCCGCCTCGAGGCGCGTCATTGCGAGCAGGTTGGTGACCAGGCTGCCGAGCCGCGAAGCCTCGCTCGCGATCGACTGCAGCAGCGCGCGGCGCGTGGCGTCGTCGAGCCGGTCGGTGTCCTGCAACAGCGTCGTCGCCGCGCCGGTGATCGCGGCGAGCGGCGTGCGCAGGTCGTGCGAGACGACGGCGAGGAGCGCGGAGCGTTGGCGCTCGATCTCGACCTCCATGCGCGCGTGCTCGGCGCGCTGCTCGTGCAGCCTCGCGCGCTCGGTGAGCGAGCTGATCATGAGGCCGACCGTCATCATGACGATGAACACGAGCAGGTACTTGATCTCGGTCGTGAGCAGCGAATAGAGCGGCGGGACGAAGAAGAAGTCGAAGACCGCCGTGCCGACCACCGTCGACACGACCGCCGGGACGCGCCCCGCGCGCGTCGCGATGACGACGATCCCGAGCAGGTAGATCATCGCGAGGTTCGCGAGCTCGACGTCGCCGAACAGCGCGAACGACACGCCGGTGCACGCGAACAGCACCGCCGCGGACTCGACCCACGGTCGAGCGCCCGTGCGCGTCGGCGGGGCGGGGATGGGCGTCGGGGAAGAGGGGCTCATCGAACGAATACGTACGCGTACGTGGCGATGTCTGCGCTCGAATGCGAGCCGCCGGAGACATCGTAACAAGTGCACTCGCACACGTCGCCGTGCACCGTGCTCGGGTCGGTGCCGCACGAGCTCCCCGCGCCGCCGACGCCGATGCGCGAGTCGGGCGTGCCGCAGTCGTTCTGTTCGTTGCCGAGGATGCCGATGCGGACGGACATCGCCCCGGAGACGACGTTGAGCCCCTGCAGGTTGCAGTTGCTCTGCAGCGCCGAGCCCGGCAGCGCGTCCATCCACGCGCTGCGACCGCCGCCGACGGTCGCGACGTACCCGCCGGCGAGGAAGATCTGCTGCATCGACGCGGGGGGATAGGTGAGCCAGCCGGGCAGGCCGCTCGTGGGGATCCCGAGATCGACCCAGCTCGCGGGGGTCGTGGTCCCGGCCGACATGCCGACGCGGACCTCGTGCACGGGGATCGAGAGGAAGCCCTCGAACTTCGCCTCGCCCGCGGTGAGGTCGGGGGTGCCGGCGATCAGGCTCGTGCCGGACCACGCGGCCGACGCGTAGGCGAAGGCCGAGGACGACTTCGAGACCTTGAGCACGAGCGTGAAGCCGCCTGCGCCCGGGCCGCTCGGCTCCATGAGGCAGAACGCGCTCCACGGCGAGCTCGCCCCCGCGCGCGTCGAGGCGAGCGGGTAGACGCCCGACGGCGCGGTCGCGTCGCCGGCGAAGATCTCGTCGCACGTGGTCGCGAGCGCGCAGACGTTCGCGTCGCACACGCGCCCGGTGCAGTCGGCTGCGACGTTGCAGTGCTTGCCCGTCGCGCAGGGGACGCCGCACGCGGTGCCGCAGTCGACGTCGGCCTCCCCCGGATCGAGCAGCCCGTTGCTGCAGCTCGGAACGACGCAGATCCCCCAGACGCTGCAGTCGGCGCTGGCGCAGTCGGCGTCGGTGCGACAGCGATCACCGTTCGGACACGGGGCGCAGTGACCGCCGCAGTCGACGTCGCTCTCGTCGCCGTCCTGGATGCCGTCGGAGCAGGTGTAGGCGTCGGCGGGGGCGGCGTCGGCGTCGGGTGCGGCATCGGCGTCGGCGTCGGCTGCGGCATCGGCGTCGGCTGCGGCATCGGCGTCGGCATCGGCGTCGGCTGCGGCAGCGGCGTCGGCTGCGGCATCGGCATCGGCTGCGGCATCGGCATCGGCTGCGGCATCTATCGTTGCGTCTGGCGCGGCGTCGCCGGTCGCGTCGGACGCGGCCTCGATCGGGGCGTCGGCGCTCGTCGTCGCGTCGTCCAGGGGGCTCGGCCTGGGCGGCCCGAGGCCGGTGGTGTCGACCGAGCAAGACGTCGCCGTGAGCAACGCCAGCAGCGAAGCAACACGGCGCGTCATTCGCTCGACGTTACCACGAATTCGAGTGCCCTCCCGGGCCGAGCGCGTCCGCGTGCCCGGGACGCATCGCGCCCCGGGCCGCGCGACGGGCGCCATTGGCAGGCCGTTGAGAAACGGCCTGCGGGAACTGTGACAGACAGCAGGCCGTGTCGATCGCGCGGCGAGTTTCGGGTTGACGCGGGAGAGGATCGGGCAGCTCCGGAGAAACTCAACGGCCTGTTAGTTCACCGTGAGGCTCGCGCTGCCGGTGACGCCGCTGCGGACGGCAGTGACGGTGACGGTGCCGGGTGCGAAGCCGTAGGCGAGCCCCTTGGTGCCTGCGGCGTTCGAGACGTCCGCGACGCTGGTGTTCGACGAGTACCAGGTCACGAACGTCGTGACGTCGAGCGTGGAGCCGTCGGAGAAGGTGCCCGTGGCCGCGAGCTGCGTGGTGCCGGACGACGGGACGCTCGCCGGGTTCGGCGTGATCGCGATCGAGGCGAGCGTCGCGCTCGTCACCGTCACGAGATCGGTCCCCGCGACGCCGAGGTAGCTCGCTTGGATGGTCGCGCTGCCCGGCGAGAGGGCGCTGACGACCCCCTTGCTCCCGGCGGTGTCGCTCACGGCCGCCACGCCGCTCGCGCTGCTGGTCCAGGTCGCGAGCGAGGTCACCTCCATCGTGGTGCCGTCGCTGAAGATCGCCGTCGCCACCAGGCGCACGCCGTAGCCGACCGGCAGGCGCGGCTGGAACGGGGTGAGCTGGATCGACTGGAGCGTCGCGCTCGTCACGGTGAGCGAGAACTGCCCGGCGACGCCCTGGAAGCTCGCGTTGATCGACGTCGTGCCTGCCGCGAGCGACGTGACGACCCCCTTCGAGCCCGCCGCGTCCGACACGGCCGCGACCGACGGGGTCGACGACGTCCAGGTCGCCGCGCCCGTGACGTCGCGGCTCGTCGAGTCGCTGTAGAGGGCGGCCGCGCGACAGTCGGCGGGGACCCCCACGGGCACCGTGGGCGGCGTGCACGTCACCTGCACGGAGACCAGCGTCGCGGCGGTGACGGTCAACGTCGCCGAGCCGGTGACCCCTTGGTAGGTCGCCGAGAGCGTCGTCGTGCCGGGCGCGATCGCGGTCGCTTGCCCCTTCGAGCCGATGCCGTCGGAGACCTGCGCGACGGCAGGGTTCGACGACGTCCAGGTCGCCTGATTGGTGACGTCGCGCGAGGTGCCGTCGCTGTAGATGGCCATGGCCGAGTAGGCGATGCGCGTGCCCGCGGGCACAGAGCGCGCCGCGGGGCTCACGGAGATCGACACCACGGTGGCCGACGTCACCGTCAGCGTGGTCGAGCCGGTGAGGCCGTTCCACTGGGCCGTGATGGTCGTCGCGCCCGGCGAGAGGGCGTGCGCCACGCCGCGTCCGCCGCCGCCGGGGCCGGGGCCGCCCGTCGCGATCTGCGCGACGGTCGTGTCGGACGACGTCCAGGTGGCCTGGAAGGTCACGTTCTGGCTCGTGCCGTCGCTGAAGATCGCGACGGCCTGGTACTGCTGCGTGGCGCCGACGGCGAGCGAGGCGTCGACGGGGTCGACCTGGAGCGAGACGGCGACCGCGCCGCTCACCGTGACGGGCGTCGAGGCGCTCAGGCCGTTGTAGGTCGCCGAGACCGTCGCGCTGCCGGTCGCGACGCACCGGAAGCGCCCCGGCGGGCCGGCCGGCTGCACGATCGCCGCGTCGCTCGAGCTCCACGTCGCGGCGTTGGTCACGTTCTGCGTCGTGCCCGCCGTCGTGATCGCCTGCGCCTGGAACTGCAGCACGTTGCCGACGTGGCAGGTCGGGGCGATCGGCGAGACCGCCAGCGAGCCGAGCGTCGGGCTCGTGACGGTCACCGTCGCGCTCCCGGTCACGCCCGCCAGCGTGCACGAGATGGTGGTCGTGCCGACGCCGACCGCGGCGAGCTGCCCTTGCGAGCCGGCGCCGTTCGAGACCGTTGCGACCGCGGCGTTCGCGCGCGACCACGTGCACGTCGTCGTGACGTCGAGCGTGCTGCCGTCGGAGTAGGTGCCCTTCGCCGTGACCAGCTGCTTGGCCCCCTGCACGAGGCTCAGCGTCGAGGGGGTGATCGCGATCGACTGCAGCGTCGCGGCGGTCACGGTCAGCGTCGTCGAGCCGGTCACGCCGCCGAGGCTCGCCTGCACGCTCGTCGTGCCGACCTTGAGCGGCGTGGCGACGCCGTTCTGGCCCGGAGCGTTCGAGACCGACGCGATGGTCGAGTCGCCCACCGACCACGTGACGCTGGTCGTGAGGTCTTGGGTCGCCCCGCCGGAGTAGGTGCCGGTCGCCTTGAACGAGAGCGTGCCCCCGATCGGGAGCGACGGGTTCGCGGGGGTGATCGTGATGAGCAGCAGCGTCGCCGGCGAGACGGTGATCGTGGCCGAGCCCGTCATGCCCCCGAAGGCCGCGTCGATCGTCGCGCTGCCCGGCGCGATGCCCGCGACCAGCCCCGCCGAGGCCGTGGCGACCGTCGTGTCGCTGCTCGTCCACGCCGCCGACGCGGTGACGTCGACGGTGGTGCCGTCGGAGTAGGTCGCCGTGGCCTTGAGCCCGACCGTCGTCGACGGCGAGATCGTCGCCGCCGCGGGGTTGATCGAGAGCGAGAGCAGCGTCGCGCCAGTGACGGTGACGGGGGTCGTGCCGGTCATGCCGCCGAAGGTCGCGGAGACGATCGTCGACCCGGCCTTCACGCCCGTCGCGTTCCCCGTGAAATCGACGGTCGCGATCGTCGGGGCGCTGCTCGCCCAGGTCGACGTGCTGGTCACGTCGGCCGTGGTCAGGTCGGTGTACACCGCGGTGGCCTTGAGCGCGACCGACGCGCCGACCGAGAGGGTCGGAGCGAAGGGCGAGATCTGCACCTGCGCGAGCGTCTTGCCCGTGACCGTGAGGAAGGCGCGCGCCGAGAAGCCGCCGAAGGCCGCGGTGATCGAGGCGGTGCCGGCGCCGACGCCCGTCGCGACGCCCGTGGCGACGGTCGCGATGGTGGGATCGCTCGACGACCACACGGCCGACGCGGTCACGTCGAGGACCGCGCCCGACTTGGTGATGGCCGACGCGGTGAACGCGACGGTGCCGCCCGGCGCCGTCGAGCCCGACGGAGGCGAGACCTGCAGGCCCACGACGGGATCGCCCGTGACGGTCACGTCGGCCGTGCCCACCGCGCCGCCGAAGGTCGCCTCCACGCGCGCCTTGCCGGCGGTGACGGCGTGGGCGTTGCCCGACGCGTCGATGGTGAGGACCGCCGGGTTCGTCGACGTCCACGCCGCGGCGGTGGTCACGTCCAGGATCGCGCCGGTCGAGAACTGCGCGCGCGCCGTGAACGCCTGTATTCCGCCGATCGGGAGCGTCGCGAACGCAGGATCGACCACGACCAGCGTGACGTTCGCGTCGGGTAGCCCGTCGGTCGGCGCGTCGCTCGCACCGTCGGGCGACGCGTCGGGCTCGCCGTCCGTGGCGCCGTCGCCGCCGTCGAGGCCGACGTCGCCGGCATCGCCGCCATCGGCAGCGAGGCCGTATTCGTCCCAGAGGGCGGCCCGGCCACAGGCGGCGAGCGACAAGCCCGCCACGGCGACGACGAAGGCACGAAGGAGCAACCAGAAGGATCGCGTGGGGGAGGACGCGGTAAGCATCGAGAACCTCCGCAGGCGCGCGGGGCGCCTCGGTCGGCAAGAAGAGGCATCGGCCGTCACGGAGCGCACGGCGGCGCCTGCATCGTTGGATCTTCCGGGGCCGGATGCCATGCGGGACGCCACAAAGAACGAGCTACCGTCGGCAAGCCCCCGGCTCCCGGCGCGCAGGCGGCGGCGCGTGGCGCTTGCGGGGGCAGTTGGAGAGTGCTAATCGCATCCTTCGGACGCGCCCTCGCGACGCCGCGCTCGCTCGAACGTGCCGGCTCCGCGCGCAGCGACGACGTCCGAGGTGGGTCGTGAAGAAGGGTCGCGCTGCGACCTGGGCTCTCGCCCCGCTGCGTCGGGCTCCGATGCGAGCCCCCGCGGTTGAGCGTTCCGAGTCTGCGACCCGCGGGGCGCACCGGGGAAACCACCCCCGCCATGCGCTGCCGGGGTCCTGCGCACGCGCCGGCGTGCAGAGAGAACGAGTCGACGCTTGTCGAGCCCGCAGCTTGAACGGGTCCCTGCGCGAGGTCCTTTCGCCGACGCCGTCGCGTCGCTGAGCGACCGAGCGCTCCGCAGACTGCTCGGCGCGCGCGCCTATCTGCGCGGCTGCGACTACGTGCGCCGCCACGCGGTCTCCGACCTCGTCGTCGAAGAGGCGGGCGCGCGCGCGGTCGTGCGCGGCACGGCCCAGACGCCGTACGAGGTCCGCGTCACGCTGTCGCAGAGCGACATCTCGTCCCAGTGCAGCTGCCCCGCGTTCTCGAAGATCGACGGGCACTGCAAGCACGTCGCCGCGCTGCTCATCGCCCTGCGCGATCAGGTGCGCGGGCCGAGGCAGCCGGGCTCGCCCCATGGGCGCGACGGCGACGCCGGCTCGGCAGGCGCGCCGAGCGCACGCGGCGGCGACGACCTCGGCGCCCGCACCGAGCTCGACCCGCTCTCGCGTCGCGTGCGTCGCGGGCGTCGGCCGCTGCACACCGTCCACGCGGGGGGCGGCGGTACGAACCTCTCTCCCGCCCGCGCGCTCATGGCGCCGACGGGGCTCGAGGCGTGGCTCCCCGACGACGTCCCCGCGCACGGCTTCGCGGCCCTCGAGTTCCGCGTCTCGGTGCGCGCCTCGTCGCTCCACGTCGTGGTCATGGATCCGGCGCTGCGCGCGCCCGTCTCGCCGGCCGAGGCGCTCTCGAACACGGCGTCGGCGCCCACCGGCGATCGCGAGGCGCTCCGGCTGCTCGCGCGCCTCGAGCGGGGCGACGCGCGCCGCGGCCTCGCGCTTCGCGGCGAGGACGCCGCCGATTTGATCACGCGCCTCGAGGGGCGCCGCGTGCTGCTCGAGCCGTCGCTCATGCAGCTGCGCTGGGGCGAAGAGCCGGTGCGCTGCCGGTTCGATCTCGAGCTCTCGCGCCGCGCCCTGCCCGCGAACGGCGCGCCCGAGCAGGAGTCGCTCACCGTGCGCGCGTCGTTCGAGCGCAAGAGCGACGGTCGGCGCTTCCAGCTCTCGAGCGGCGCGTGGTTCGAGGGGGCGCCCGGGTGGCACATCGACGTCACCGAGGGGATCGCGCGCCCGCTCGACAAGCGCGTCACGCCGGCGTGGCTCCAGCGCCTGTGGCGCACGCCGCAGCTGACCTTCCCGCTCGCGGAGCTCCCGCGGCTGCTCGGCGAGTCGATCCCGCGCATCGCCGCCGAGGTCGGCGCCGAGCTGCCGGCCATCACGGACGTCGCCGACGAGATCGATCTGCCGCCGCGCTTCAAGCTCCGCGCGTTCGGCGAGCTGATCGAGTCGCACGTGCAGCTCTCGGCCGCCTACGGCGACGTCGAGATCGAGGTGCGCGCCGACGGCATGTCGCCGCCGATCGCGGTGCTGCCGCCGCCCGGGCCGGGCAAGAAGGCGCGATGCGTGCGCGCGAACGTGCTCGCGCAGCAGGAGGCCGTCGGGCGGGTGCGGGCGCTCGGCTTCCTGCCCGACGAGGAGGGCAAGGGGCTAGTCTGCCGCGGCGACGACGCGATCGTCTTCTGGACCGAAGGGCTCGGCTCGCTCCCCGAAGAGTGGGAGTTCTTCGTCCCCGACGATCTCGTCGACGTCCAGGTGCGCTCGGAGGCGGTCGGCGCGCGCGCGCGCATCTCGAGCGGCATGGACTGGCTCTCGGTGAGGATCACCTTCCAGGCGGGGGGCGTCACCGTGCCGCCCGACGAGCTCGCGCGCTGCCTCACCGAGGGGCGCCGCTACGTGAAGCTCGAGGACGGCAGCTTCGCGCGCCTGGACGCCGCGAAGGTGCGCGACGTGCTCGCGCGGCAGGCCGAGATCCTCGCGGGCGGCAAGGGGGGCAAGGTCTCGCTCGCGCAGGCCGGCCGGGTGCAGGAGCTGCTGCAGCACGTCGCGCAGGCGCAGGTCGCGCCCGAGGCGAAGGAGCTGTTCGAGCGGCTCGGCTCCGTCGCGGAGATCGGGGCCGTGAAGAAGCCCCGCGGCCTCAAGGCCACGCTGCGCCCCTATCAGGAGTCGGGCCTCGCGTGGCTCGTCTTCCTGCACGAGCTCGGCAGCGGCGGCGTCCTCGCCGACGACATGGGCCTCGGCAAGACGGTGGAGGCCATTGCGCTGCTCTTGCACCTGAAGAACGAGCGCAAGAAGAAGATCGACGCGGGCGAAGAGCCGGGGCCGGGGCTGACGCTGATCGTCGCGCCGACGTCGGTCGTGCCCAATTGGCTGCGCGAGATCGAGAAGTTCGGCCCGTCGCTCAAGGCGATGGCGTGGCACGGCCAAGATCGCCACGAGCGCGTCGAGGAGATCGGCGATCACGACATCCTGATCACGAGCTACGCCCTCATGCGCCGCGACGAGGAGCAGCTCGGCAAGCTCGATCTCGCCTACGCGATCCTCGACGAGGCGCAGCAGATCAAGAACCCTCTCTCGGCGACCGCGCGCGCCGCCAAGAAGCTCAAGGCGCTGCGTCGCCTCGCGCTCACCGGCACGCCGATCGAGAACCGGCTCAGCGAGATCTGGTCGATCTTCGACTTCGTCTCGCCGGGCCTGCTCGGCGAGCTCGCGCGCTTCGAGCAGCGTTATGCGACCCCGATCGATCGCGGCGACAGCAAGGCCGCGGCGCGCCTGCGCGCGACGATCCATCCGTTCGTGCTGCGGCGCACCAAGGAGGAGGTCGCCAAGGATCTGCCCGAGAAGATCGAGATCGATCAGCAGGTCGACCTCGCGAGCGAGCAGCAGAAGCTCTACGCGCAGGTGCTCCAGGAGGTGCGCGCCAGCGTGCTCGGCGAGGTCGAGCGCGTTGGCGTCGCCAAGGCGCACATCCAGATCCTCGCCGCGCTCACGCGGCTGCGCCAGGTCGCCTGCGATCCGCGCCTGCTCGGGCTGCCGCGCCCCTTCGGCGACGAAGACAGCGGCAAGCTCGCGGCGCTCCGGGAGCTCGTCTCCGAGGCCTACTCGGGGGGCCACCGCGTGCTCGTCTTCTCGCAGTTCGTGACGATGCTGCAGATCATCAAGAAGGCGCTCGACGAGGACGGGATCAAGTACGAGTACCTCGACGGCTCCACCAAAGATCGCTCCGAGCGGGTCGATCGTTTCCAGAGCGATCCGACGGTCACCGTGTTCCTCATCTCGCTCAAGGCGGGCGGCTTCGGGCTCAACCTCACGGGGGCCGACACGGTCGTGCACTTCGATCCGTGGTGGAACCCCGCGGTCGAGGACCAGGCGACCGACCGCGCGCACCGCATCGGGCAGACCAAGGTCGTCACGGCCTACAAGCTCATCGCCAAGGGCACCATCGAGGAGAAGATCGTCCAGCTCGCCCAGAAGAAGCGCGGGCTGGTCGAGACGGTGCTCACCGAGGACGCGGGCGGCGTGAAGAAGCTCACGAAGGCCGACGTCGACGACTTGTTCGCGGATTGAAGCGGCGCGCGCCCTGGCCCGCGCGCGGCGTGACGTCGCGGGGGGCCGGCGATGGGGGCACACATTTCTTTAATGCCGGTCGCCAGGGTCGCGTTCGCGATCTGCTAGGCTCCCGTGGATGTTCCGGGGCGCACGTGCCCTCTTGCTGCTCGTCGGTGTCGCGATCCTCGCCTCGCCGGTGCTCGCGCGCGCCTCGGGTGGGGACGACGAGGCCGACGGGGAGCAGTCGAAGTCCGCGCGCAAGGAGCAGGCGCTCAAGCACTTCCTGCGGGCGCAGGAGCTCTACAAGCTCGGGCGCTATCGCGAGGCCATCGCGCGCCTGGAGGCCGCGGTGGCGCTCGATCCGCAGGCGCCGGACCTCTGGTACAACCTCGGCGTCGTCCACGAGAAGCTCGGGGAGGCCGACGACGCGATCGTGGCCTACGAGCGCTACCTCAAGCTGCTCGGCCCCGACGCCGACGTCGAGGAGGTCAAGCGCATCCGCGGCTTCATCGAGCGCCTGCGCGGCGCCAAGACCGAGCTCAAGGCGCGCGAGGCCAAGCGCATGGAGCACCGCTTCACGCCCTTCTCGACGACGCTCTTGGTCTCGAGCGGCGTCTCGCTCGCGGCGACGGGCGTGTTCTCGTACCTCGCGATCCACGACGATCGCGCCGCGCGCAACTTCACCGTGGGCAGCGGCGGCACCTACGCGGCGCGGCAGACGCTCATCGATCGCTCGCGCGCCGAGGCGATCTTCGCCGACGTCTTCGGCGCGCTCACGCTCGTCACCGGCGGCGTCGCGCTGACGCTGTATCTGTCGTCGGAGCACCCGAAGAGCGACGATCTGCCCGGCGCTCCGCCGGCGAGGGCCGCGTGGATCGGCGTCAGCCCGCTGGTCGGCGGCGGCGCGGTGCAGCTCGGCATGGTGTTCTGATGGCGCCGTCGTCTCTCGCCCGCGTCGCGCGTCGCCTCGTCGGCGGCTGTGCCATCGCGCTGACGGCCGTGGCGGGCGGGTCGGCCTGCCAGCTCGCGCTGACTGCCGACTCGACCGATCCGCCGTGCGATCTGCCGCCGGAGTCGCCCTGCGGCGATCACCGGATTTGCCGCGCCGGGCGCTGCAGCGTGTGCGTGCCGCACCAGGAGATCTGCAACGGCCTCGACGACGACTGCGACGGCGTGATCGACAACGGCTTCGATCAGGACGGCGACGGCTACTCGACCTGCGTCGCGGACAAGTCGCTCTACGACTGCAACGACGATCCGGCGACCGGCTACGGCATCCACCCGGGCGCCCCCGAGATCTGCAACGGCATCGACGACAACTGCAACGGCAAGATCGACGAGGAGCCCAACGACTGCAGCGAGAAGGGGCTCGAGTGCTGGAGCGACAAGGCCGAGTGCGTGGCGCGCGGCGACTGTCGCCTCCATGGCTGCACCAGCGGCGGCTGCGATCCGACGACCGGCAAGTGCACGGCGCCCGACTGCGTGACGGTCCCGAACTGCCCCGTCGGCACGCGCTGCGACAGCAAGTCGCGCACCTGCGTCGAGAGCGCCGGCCTCGGCGACGCCTGCGACTCGACCATCCTCTGCGACACCGGGCAAGGGCAGTGCGTCAGCGCCAGCGTGCTCGGCCTCACGGGGGTCACCGGCTCGGTCTGCACGACCGGGTGCTGCTCGACCGACGAGTGCCCATCCGAGTTCGTGTGCCGCGCCTCGGGCAACGGCAGCTCCATGTGCGTGCGCGCGACCGACGCGGGGGTGAGCCTCGGCCGCGCGGGGGTCCTCGGCAGCTGCACCACCGGCGCCGACTGCCGGAGCGGCTCCTGCCAAGCGGGCGTCTGCACCGACGTCTGCTGCGGGCAGACCACGTGCGCCAACGGCGCCGGCGCGTGCTCGATCCGCTCCGGCGATCACGACTTCCTGTGTCGGCCGAAGTCGGGGGGGAGCGACTATTACGGCAATTGCCAGAGCGGGGGCGACTGCACGAGCGGCCTCTGCCTCGGGGCGGGCAGCTGGTCGTACGGCTGGTGCACCAAGCACTGTTGCTCGTCGGCCGACTGCGCCGCCGGCGACGTCTGCCACACCGCCGACGTCGGCAACGGCACGGTCGTCGCGTACTGCGATCAGGTCTATTGGTCGGTCGGCACCAAGCTCGGCGGCGACACCTGCGCCCACGACTCCGACTGCCGCAGCGGCAGCTGCCCTGCCGGCCGCTGCGACGACACCTGCTGCCAGGACTCCGACTGCGCCGGCGGCACCGTCTGCCTGCCCACCAAGGACGCGACCGGGTATCCGATGCACTGCCAGGTCGCGGCGCAGTAGTCACTTCACGACCAAGTCCCGCCCGAAGGCGGCGATCAACGCGACGCCCGCGAAGACGAGGCCGACGCCGACGGCGAGCGGTAGCAGCTCGCGCCGTCCGAGGCGCACGCGCCAGTCCTTCGTTCGCAGCCCGTGCACGACGATCCGCGCGCCGACCACCGCGCCCCACAGGGCGGTCGCCGGCAGCGCCACGAAGAACGCGAACAGCACGTAGACGAGGACCAGCTCCATCTCCCCTCCGAGCGGCTACATCATCGAGAGCGGGTCCACGTCGATCACGATGCGCACCTCGCGCGGCGCCTGCTCGGCCGCGCGCTTGACGGCGCGCGCGACCTCGCGGAGCTCCTTGCGCGGCCCCTTGAGCAGCACGCGGTAGCGAAAGCGCCCCCGCACGCGCGGCACCGGCGCCGGCGTCGGGCCGCGCACCTCGACGATCTCGCGCGTCACGACGTCGAGAGCGCAGGCAGCGCGCGCGAGCTCCGCGGCGACGTGCGCGGTTCGCTCCTCGTTCGCGCCGTCGAGCCGCACGAGCACCAGACGCGAGAAGGGGGGGTAGCCGAGCTCCTCGCGGTCGAGCAGCTCGACGCGCTGGAACGCCTCGACGTCGTGGGCGGCGGCGCAGCGGATCGCGGCGTGCTCCGGCGTGCGCGTCTGCACGATCACGCGCCCGGGCGCGTCGCCGCGACCGGCGCGGCCGGCGACCTGCACGAGCAGCTGGAAGGTCCGCTCGGCCGCGCGGAAGTCGGGCATCGAGAGGGCGGCGTCGGCGTTCACGACGCCGACGAGCGTGACGAACGGCAGGTCGTGCCCCTTGGTGACCATCTGCGTGCCGACCAGCACGTCGATCTCGCGCGCGCGGACGCGATCGAGGATGGCCTCGATCTCGCGGCCGCTCGCGACGTCGCGATCGAGGCGCGCGACCCGGGCGCGGGGGAAGGCGCTCGCGAGCACGTCCTCGAGGCGCTCGGTGCCGGCCCCCTCGAGCGCGAGCTTGCCCGAGCACTTCGGGCATCGGAGCGGCAGCTCCTCGACGTGGTCGCAGTAGTGACAGCGCAGCCCCGCAGCGACGGGCTCGACCGCCCCATCGCGGCGCGCGCGGAGCCCCGGCGCGCGGTGGAACGTGAGCGCGACGTCGCAGTCGCCGCACCGCAGCAGCTCGCCGCACGCGTCGCAGCGGACCGCGGGGGCGAAGCCGCGGCGGTTCAAGAAGAGGATCGCCTGCTCGCCGGCGGCGAACACCGCCTCGAGCGCGCGGTGCAGCGGCAGGCTGATCTGGCGGCTGCCGCTCGGTCCGGGCCCCACGTGCCGCAGATCGACGATCTCGACGCGCGGGAGCGGCTGCGCGCGGGCGCGGTGGCGCAGCGAGAGCCTCGTCGCGCGTCCGCGGTTGACGAGCTCGACGCTCTCGAGCGAAGGGGTCGCGCTGCCGAGCACGCAGACCGCGCCGGCGCGCACCGCGCGCAAGATCGCGCAGTCGCGCGCGTGGTAGCGGACCCCCTCCTCCTGCTTGAACGACGGATCGTGCTCCTCGTCGACGACCACCAGGCCGAGCGAGGGCACCGGCGCGAAGAGCGCGCTGCGCGCTCCGATCGCGACGCGCAGCTCGCCTTGATGAAGCCGCCGCCACATCGAGAAGCGGGCCGCGGGATCGAGCGCGCTGTGCACGACCGCCACGTCGTCGCCGAAGCGGGCGCGAAATCGCGCGACGAGCTGCGGGGTGAGCGCGATCTCGGGGACGAGCATCAGCGCGCCCCGTCCGCGCGCGAGCGCGTGGGCGATGGCGCGCAGGTAGACCTCCGTCTTGCCCGAGCCGGTCACGCCGTGCAGCAGCAAGGGGAGGCTCGCCCGCTCGGGTTCGTCGAGCGCGCGCGCGAGCGCGTCGACCGCGACCGCCTGCTCGTCGGTGAGCGTCGGCGCGACGTCGCGCTCGGCCGGCTTGTCGAACGCGCTCGCGGCGATCTCGCGATCGTGCTGCACCAGCACGCCGCGCGCGACCTGCGCTCGGACGATCGCGGCCGCGCCCTTCCACCGCTCGACGAGCGCCGCGAGCGGCACCTCCCGCTCGGCGCGGACGTGCGCCACGAGCTCGGCGGCCACGCGCCCGAGCCGCACCCCCTCGACGTCGGCGAGGCCGCGCGCGACGAGCCGCTCGGTGCGCGTCGGCGCGACCTTCGAGGTCTCGAGGGCGATCCCCTTGGCGCGCAGCCCGGAGACCGTCTTGCGCTCGAGCGCCGGCAGCGCGAGCGCCAGCACCGCGCCGAGCGGCGACAGGTAGTAGCTCGCGACCTCGCGCAGGAAGCCGAGCAGCTCCGGCGGCAGCACCGGCGCGCGATCGACGATCGCGAGCACGTCGCGGAGCTTGATCGCGGCGTCGGCCGACGCGCCTCGCACCTCGACGACCACGCCGACGAGCTTGCGCGCGCCGAAGGGGACGAGCACGCGCGCGCCGACGGGCACCTGCGCGCCGAGCCCGAGAGGCAGCCGGTAGGTGAACGGCCGATCGATCGGCACATCGAGCGCGACCTCGATCGCGAGGCCGTCGAGCTGCGCCTCGGGCTCGTCGAACAGCGTGGGCTCGCGGGACAACGCCGCGAGCATGCCCTACTTCAGGCCGAGGATCTCTTTGGCCCGCGCCGGATCGGCGATCTTGCGATCGATCGACGTGGCGAAGGCGGCGGCGCGCTCGACGAGCGGCGCGCTCCCCTCGGCGAGCACCCCCTTGTCGAGGTAGAGGTTGTCCTCGAGGCCGACGCGCGCGTGCCCGCCGAGGCGCATCGCGAGCTCGGTCATGGGGCGCTGGTGGCGCCCGACGGCCGCGACCGCCCACGAGTGCGGCACGCCCGAAGTCTCGAGCTCGCCGACGAGGAAGCGCAGGAGCGACTCGCGCGGCGCCATCGCCCCCGGCACGCCCATCACGAACTGCACGTGCAGCGGCGGCGCGAGGCGGTTCTCCTTGACGAGCGTCAGCGCCTCGTCGAGGTGGCCGACCTCGTAGCACTCGCACTCGGCGATCGCGCCGGCCTCGCCGATGCGCGCCGCGACGTCGCGGATCTCGCGGCGGGTGTTGACGAAGACGTCGTCGCCGAAGTTGATGCTGCCGCAGTTGAGGGTCGCCATCTCGGGCACCGGGCGCAGCAAGAGCGGCTGGCAGCGCTCGTCGATCGGCATGCCGACGGCGCCGCCGGTCGAGACCTGCACGACGACGTCCGACTTGCGGCGGATCGCCTCGATGGTCGCCGCGAAGCGATCCTTCGCCTGCGTGGCCTTGCCGTCGTCGGTGCGCACGTGCAGGTGCACGACCGCGGCGCCCGCCTCGCGGCAGCGCGCGGCCTCGTCGGCGATCTCCTCGGGCGTGTAAGGCACGTGCGGGTTCTGCGCGCGCGTGACCTCCGCGCCGACCAGGGCGGCGGTGATGATCAGATCGGGGAGCGGCCTCGAGGCGGGGAGCGCGGGCACCACGGGCGCCGCGAGGCGCGCCACGGGGCGGCGCTGCAGCTCGATCGGCACGACGCACGTGCCCACCGCGCGCGTGACGACGATCGGCGGATCGTAGTGCTCGGCCTGGCTCGCGGGGACGCCCGGCTTGCGGACGTTGCCGGCGACCTTGCGCGCTTCGAAGACCATCTTGCGCGAGGTGCGCCCCACGTGGACGAGCTCGGCGACCGCCTCGATGTAGTCGCCGGCGAAGACCGGCGCGAGGAACTCGACCGACTCGTAGGCGCGGAAGAGCCCCTCGTCGCCGTCGTGCGCGATGAGGAGCTCGGTCGCGAGATCGCCGAACAGGGCGAGCATGTGCGCGCCGTCGACCAGCTCGCCGGCGTAGTGCGCGTCGTGGCTCGACATCCGGAGGCGTACGGAGGTTCTCATGGCGGCCATGGCGCGCACGGTAGCCCTTCGCGCCCGAGATTCGTAAGGGGATCGACGCGGCGCGCGCGCACGACGCACCTCGACGTCGGGCGCGCCGGGGGCGACGCGCTATGCTCCGCGCGCGTCCATGGATCGGAGCCCGCGCCGCTCGACCCCGCCGAAACACCCGTCGGGGTACCCGGCGGCCGACGATGCGCCGGTGCACCTCGCTCCCGCCGTCGACGTGCGCGAGGGGGCGCGGCGGGCGCGCGTCTCGTCGCCGGTCGGCGCCCCTTCCGGCTCGTGGTCGCCCCTCGCGCCCACGCGAGCGTCCGCCGAGCCGCAGGTCGGCGGCACTGCGCCGATGGCGCGCGGCCTCGATCGGGCGCCGAGCGCGGAGGCGCCGCCGAGCTCGTCCACCGACGGCGCGCTCTACACGCTGGCGGTGCCCGTGGAGGAGCGCCACTCGCGTCCCCCGTCGCCCGAGCCCGACGAGCCCGCGCCGCGCACGCTCGCCTACGAGCCCGCGCGCTCGCGCCTCGGCGCGCCCATCCCGATCGGCGGCCCCTACGTCGCGACCCCGCCGCAGGTGGACGTGCGCCCTTCGTCCGAGCGGCCGCCCCCCTCGGCGCTGCAAGTCGGCTCGCTCGCCCCGGAGCCGCTGCCTGCCGCGCTCGCCGCGCTGCTCGTGCAACATCACGAGCCCGGCGACGAGCGCGCTTCACTCGCGCGTGAGCTCGCGTCGATCGGCGCCCTCGACGAGCGCCCCGATCGCGACGTCGAGCGCGACATCGGCGCGAAGGCGACGCTCTCGCGCGCCCGCGCGCTGCGCTTTCGCCTGGCCCTGCTCGACGCGTTCGCCGAGGCGCCGCCCGCGAACGAGGCGAGCGCGCCGGGGACGCTCCCCATCGATCTCGCGATCGACGCGATGGTCCTCGTGGGCTTCGCCGACGGCGCGCCGTTCGCGCGGCACCTGGCGACGGGCCTCGCGATGCCGTTCGTCCTCGCCATGGTGCGCTGCCTGCGCGCCGCCCGCCCCGATCTGCCGCGATCGGCGCTCCGCGACCGCGGCGTCGCCTCGATCGCCGGCCTCACCGTCGCGGGGTATCGAGCCACGCTCGAGGCGCTCTCGCGCGCCGCGCTCGAGACCCCAAAGGACGCGCGCGCCCTCGTCGTCGACGCAGCCGCGAGCGTGGCGACCGCGCCCGCGGTGAACCCCCACCGCCTCGCCGCGCTCGGCGACCTCGAGCGGGCGCTGTCGCTGCGCGCGGGCGTCTCGGCGCGCGCCTTGGAGCAGGCGCAGCGGCGGCGCGGCTAGATCGATCGCCCGGCCTCGCGTTCGACGACGCCATTTGCTGCCGGGCGCCCCATCCGATAGAGCGTGCGCGGACGCCCGTCGGCGCCCACGGAGCGCCCCACGGGGGCGGCAGGAGCCCAAGGTGAGCACGAAGGTCCGCATCCTGGTCGCGAAGCCCGGTCTCGACGGTCACGATCGTGGCGCGAAGGTCGTCGCGCGGGCGCTGCGCGACGCAGGCTTCGAGGTCATCTACACCGGCCTCCACCAGACCCCCGAGATGATCGCCGCGGCGGCGGTCCAAGAGGACGTCGACGCGGTCGGGCTCTCGATCATGAGCGGCGCGCACAA
>JAJXTK010000309.1 GCA_021783935.1 Myxococcales bacterium
CGAGGAGCACGGCGGCGTGGTGCTGCTCTATCGATGCGCCGACCGCGCGGCCTGCCCCGCGCTCGCGGCGCAGCTCGAGGCGGTCGCGGCGCAGATGCCCGCCGATCCGATCTGCGATCCGAGCGTGCGCACGCGCGTGGTCGTGATCCCCGATCCGGACCTCCCCGATGGGGTGCAGGTCGCGGCGGCGGCGTGGGGGTATGCGTGGACGGCGAGCTGCTTCGACGGCGACCGGATGCTCGCCTTCGCGAACGCCACCGAGGGGCACGGCCGGGAGCAGGAGTGCGCACAGGGGTATGTGAGCGACGACGCGGGGGTCGGCGACGTGGCGGCGGAGGCGGCGGACGCCGCGAGCTCGGAGGTCGCCGACGCGATCGGGGAGTGAACGAGAGGTGACGATCGATCGCGACGCCGATGGCCGAGGAGACGCGGGGCTCGCCGGCCTCGCGAGCCTCGTTGTGCGCGGAAGTGGCCGTTTTTCCCGTGCGGCACGCGGGTTGCGGTCGTTTCCGTGCGTGAGCTCGTCTCGCCGCAGCCGCGCACGGCGCTGGTGCTTGGCCCTCGGCCTCGGCGTGTGCGCCCTCGCGGTCGGCGCGCCCGCCTGGGGCTCGATGCTGGTCGCGCGCCCCGGCGGCGATGTCCACGTGTCCGAAGCGCGCGTCGCGCTGTCGTCGACGACCACGCAAAGCATCGTCTGGGAGCAGCTCGTCATCGACGTGACGCGGGGCGATCTCGCGTGGATCGTCGCGCTGCCGCCCGGAGCCTGGATCGAGGTCGGCGATCCGACGTGGTTCCCCTCGCTCGACGCGGCGACCGCCCCGGTGATCGCGCCCGCGCGATCGCTCGGCTGCGCGGACCCGCCGCCGCTCGACGACACCGCGGAGCCCGCGTCGACGGCGCTGCCCCGCGTCGTCGACGGGCCGCTCGGCGCCCCCAGCGCCGGCTCCGACGCGCTCGCGGCGCTCATCGCCGCGGGGTACCTGGTCGACGACGCCAGCGCGGCGCGCCTTCGCGCCTTCGACACGAGCGGCGAGCAGGTGCTCGTGCTGAAGCTGCCCGCGGGGGCGCGCGGCACCACGCCCGTCGTCCGCGTCGTCGGCCCGCCCGGGCGCGCCCTGCCGCTGGCCCTGATGCCGACGCAAGCGCCGCCGCCGATCTCGCGCGCGTGGATCTTCGGCGCGACGCGCGTGCGACTCGACGGCGCGCCCAACGTCGAGCCGACGTTCGACGGGCTGGTCTGGGACGGCGACCAATCGAACTACGCGACGCTCCTCGCCGAGGCGCGCGCCGCCTCGCCCAACGGCTTCGTCGTCCCCTACGCGAGCCGCGACGGGCTCTTCGCCGACGAGGCCACCGGCTCGACCGGCGTCACGCTCGCCTCGCTCACGCGCGGCTACTTCGGCGCGATCGACGCGTCGTCGTCCGCCGCGTGGACCTGCGCGCGCGTCGCGGCGGGCGACGCGGCGAAGTCGGCGCCCGTCGCGGGCTGGTGCGGCAGCGCGGCGAGCTGGGCGAGCACCGGGGTGAGCCCGAGCTGCCCGACGGCGCCGCAGGGGGCGCTGCCGACGAGCGATTTCGTCTGCGGCGACAAGGTCGATCTCGCCGCCGCGATGGCCGGCCAGATCCCCTCGTCGACGTGGCTCACGCGCTTCGAGATCGACTCGATCGCCGCCGGCGCGTTCACGCCGATCGACGCCGCGCTCGGCACGCTCCCCGCGTTCCACGAGGCCAAGGTGCTCTCGGCCGCGGGGTGCACGGGCCCGAGCGGCGCGAGCCCCGGGACGTCGGGCTCGTCGGGCACGTCGGGGACACCGTCGCAGCCCAACGCCGGCAGCGGCGGCTCGGGCGACTTGCCGGGTCCTCCCGGCCCGTCGACCGCCCAAGTCGTCGACGATGGCTGCTCGGCCGGACAGTCGTTCGCCGACGGTTGCAGCAGCAACGGCTCGAGCGCCAGCTCCGGCTGCGACAGCTCGTCATCCTCCTCGTCGAGCAGCTCCTGCGGCGGCTCGAGCTCGTCGTCATCCGACAGCGGTTGCGGCGGCGGGAGCGGCAGCTCGGGCGACAGCGGGTGCAGCGGCAGCGGGAGCACCAGCGGCGACAGCGGCTGTGGCAGCGGTGGTGGCGGCTCCAGCGGCTCGAGCGGCTGCAGCGGCAGCGGCGGCGGCAGCGGCGACAACGGCTGCCGCGTCGCGCGCGTGCGCCGCGTGCGCGCGACCGGCTTCGGCTACCTTCTGCTCGCCGCGCTCGCGATGGCGCGACGATCGGCGCGACGGCGGCGTTGAGTCGACGCCCGCGCTGCGCGCCTCAGACTCCGGTGCAGAGCCCCGCGATCATGCCCGCGAGCGCGCGGTGCCTCGTGACCTGCTCGATCGACGCGTGGGCGATCTGCTCGAGCGCGCGATCGAGGCGACCGACGCTCGCGAGCGCAGGCTCGATCTCCGCGTCGGCGTCGTCGGCGTCGTCGGCGTCGTCGAGCGTGCCGGCGTCCGCGCAGCAGCGGAAGCCGGTCGAGTAGTCGTAGTAGACGCCGTTGTGCGCGCTCGTGACGTAGTCGCAGCCGCTGCCGTTCTTCTTGGTGTCGAGGTAGTAGCCGCCGTGAAAGCGCCCGTCGCCGGCCCACTCGTGCAGGTTGCCGACCATGTCGAAGGCGCCGTACTCGTTGGTGCACTGGTTGGCGCTGCCCGTGAGCGCCACGGTGTTGGGGGTCATGTTCACGCGCGGATCGTTCATCCCCTCGTAGGAGATCGCCGCGCGCCCCGGGTGATAGATGTACGTCGCCGGGGTGCGGCCGTAGTCGACGCACGCGCCGGCGACGTAGTCGTCGCCGTAGGGCCACCGCGTGTGCTCGGGCCCCTTGCACGCGCGCACCCACTCGTCGGCGCGGCAAAGGCGCTTGTGCGAGTGCTGACAGGCGAGCTTGGCGTCGTAATAGGAAATGTGCGCCTGCGGGACGACCCCCGCGCGCGAGATGGCGCGGACGCGATGGCCCGTCGGCGGGGTGTAGGGTGACCAGGGTTGCTCGGAGCCGTCGGCGAGCGTCTCGACCAGCGAGCCTTCCCAGCGGTCGACGCAGGCATTGCCGACGCGCACCATCTCGCTGGGGCAGCCATCCGACTTCGCCGAGGCCGTGCCGACGCCGGTGAGCGAGGCGAGCAGCCCCGTGACGATGGCGGTCAGCGCCGGGTGGCGGCGGGTGCGGGCACGATTCCCCTGCATCGGGGTGCCGCTCCCAGCAGAATCGATGCCGTCGGGCCAAGAAACGCCTCGTTACGACGCCATGACACGAATGTCGCGACGATCTGTGAAGGCAACTTCGTAGGCCGATGTCGTCTCATGCCGTTGGAGCTTGCGGGAAGCCGTGGGCGAGAGGACGCACCGGCGCGTCGTGAGGGACGCGCAAACCGCTACGCACCCTCGGCCGATCCTGGAAAGCCCGTGCAGTTCCAAAGGAAAATCAGTGCGATGACACCACCGCGGCGCGGCGATGGGTGCGGTCGAGCCCCGCGATTCGCCGCGATATCAGGGGGGCGTGTCTCCCGGAACACACGGTCGGGCGGGTGCGGGGGGGGCGCGACCCGGTGCTCACGCGGCGCTGCGGCGGCGGCGGCGTGAAAGGCCCAACAGCGCGACGCAGAGCGTTGCGAGGCCCCCCGTCTGCGGCTCGATCGGGCTCGCCGCGCAGCCGCCCGAGCTGGTCGTCGCCTGCGCCGGCGCGCTGCAGAGCCGACCGTCGCAGATCCGGCCGGGGGCGCAGGCCTCGCTCGAGCCGGCGCAGTCGGCGTAGCAGTCGCCCGTCGACGGGTTGCACACGAACGGGTCGCAGCTCTTGGGCCCGTTGGACGTGTCGAGCGGGATCGACGTCCGGCCGTCGTCGCTGCATTTCGCGTCGAGCGGGTCGCACTGCGACGTCGAGGCGTTGCACCGGAAGCCGTTCGCGCAGTCGGTGGCGCTCGAGCACGAGGTCTTGCACTTGGTCGCGTCGCAGGCGTACGGGCTGCACGACTTCGACTTGCCCGCGCCGCAGCTCCCGGCGCCGTCGCACGCGGCGGCCGACGTCTCGGTGCCGTTGGTGCAGCTGCCGGGGGCGCACTCCGTCTCGACGCCGTGGGTGAACGCGGAGCACTTGGTGCGGTCCTTCGAGCCGTCGCACCCGAGCGCCTTGCACGCCTCGCCGCCGCCGTCGAAGCATCGCGTGCGCGTCCCGTGCGGCGCGCCGCTCACCCCGCCGCACTTGCCGGCGCTGCCGGGGACGTCGCACGCCTCGCACTGCCCCGTGCAGGAGGTGTCGCAGCAGACGCCGTCGGTGCAGTAGCCAGACACGCAGTCGCCCCCCTGCGTGCACGAGGCGCCGTTGACCCGCTGGCACTGCCCCGCCGCCGGGCCCGCGCTGGTGTCAGCGCAGACCGATCCGCTCGGGCAGCCCGCCGTCGCGCAGCAGACGCTCTTGTCGGGGTTCTGGACGCAGTGGCCGCTGGTGCACTGCGTGTCGTCGTTGCACGCGGTGCCGAGCGCGCCCGTGGTGACGCACGCGCCGCCCTTGCACGCATAGCTGCCCGCGCAGTCGGCGCTCGTCGCGCAAACCGTCTTGCACGAGGTCGCGTCGGCGCAGAGGTACGGCGCGCAGGACCTCGAGCTCGGCGCCGCGCACGATCCGGCGCCGTCGCAGAAGGCCACCGCGGTGAAGATCCCTGCGCTGCACGACGCTTGCCCGCACGGGGTCGTCGAGGGCGCCGCGCTGCCGCAGAAGACGCGGTTGGCGCCGTCGCAGGCCGCCGCGCAGGCGCCCACGCCGGAGCACGTCGGGCGGCTGCCGTGGGGAGCGCCCGCCACCGGGTTGCAGGTCCCTTCGCTGCCCGAGACGTTGCACGCCTCGCACTGGCCGGCGCACGCGGCGTTGCAGCAGTAGCCGTCGACGCACCGCGCGGACCCGCCGGCGCACGCGCCTGGATTCGAGCTGCACGCCGCGCCGAGCGGCAGGTGGCACGTCCCCGGGTCGACCGAGACGTTGCAGCGCTCGCCGCTGCCGCACGAAGACGAGCTGCAGCAGGTGCCGTCGACGCAGCTGAGGCCGCTCGCGCAGTCGATCGGCGCCGCGCAGGGGGCTCCCTTGGCCCCCGCCGCCACGCACTGCTGGTAGCTCGGGCTGCCGGCGGTCAGCTCGCACTTGTAGCCCGCGACGCACTGGGTGCCGTCGTTGACCGCGCAGGTGGTGCGGCACTGGTTGCCGCTGCACTTGTAGCCGGCGCAGTCGGTCGTCGTCTGCGCGTTGCACGTGCCGGCCGTGGGCCCCGCGCAGTAGGCGGGGTTGTACTGCATCGAGTGCCCGGTGGCCGCGTCGGCGCACGACTGGCTCGCGCAGATTGTCGAGGGGGAGGGCCAGTGGCACGCCGTGGCGTCGAGGCCGTTGCAGCTGCCGCGGCAGGTGGCGCTCGAGCTCGAATCGCAGGCGCTGCGCGCGACGTCGGTGCCGGTGACGGGGAGCTGGCCGCTCGGCACCGTGGTGCAGCTGCCGGCCGCGCCGCTCACGTTGCAGGCCTGGCACTGCCCGCCGCAGCCGCCGTCGCAGCAGACGCCGTCGGTGCAGAACTGCGCGCTCGCCCCGGCGAAGATGCCGCACTCGGTCGCGGCGGCGCACGACTGCCCTTGCAGCTTCTTGCAGGTGCCGGCGCCGCTCGTGCCGTAGGGGACAAGGTTGCACGCCTGGCCGCTGGCGCAGCTCGCGACGTCGCAGCACACGCCGTTGGCGCAGTGGCCGCCGAGGCAGTCGCCGTCGCCGCCGCATGCGAGCCCGAGCTCGAGCTGTTCGAACTTCTCGGCGGTGGCGTAGTAGGTCGTGTTCGGGCCGTAGCCGCCGGCGACGAGGACGTAGTTCGCGAGCTGCACGTTGCAGGTGCGCGGATAGGGGGTCGCGCCGCCGTTGGTGCAGGTGCCGAAGTCGGGGCGGCGCGCGCTCATCCCCCAGCGCGGCACCGACATCGAGCTCGCGGTCTGCCAGCGGTTCTGCGCCGGATCGTAGACCTCCGCGCGCGCGCTGATCGTGCCGCACCACGACTGCCCTCCAGCGACGAGCACGCGCCCGTTGGGCAGCAGCTCCGTGGCCGCCTCGTAGTGCGCGCTCGCCATCGAGCCGGCCGCCGTGAAGAGACCGGTCGAGGGGTCGTAGAGCTCGGCCGACGCGCGCGGTGTGAGGTCGCAGCCGCCGCCGCCGGCGAAGAGCACCTTGGGCGCGCTGGTGGCGCCGCAGCTCGGATCGGCGGTGAGCCCGCCGGTTCTCCACGCCGTGGCCGGCCCGGCGCCTGCCGGGCAGAGGCGCGTCGCGGTCATGTTGTAGCGCGACGTCGACATCGAGCCGGTGTAGGCCCACGTGTTGGTCGTCGCGTCGTAGATCTCGGCGGTCGTCGGGTTGATCACCGTGCCGGGCGGGTTCTGGTAGGAGCCGCCCGCGACGAGGACCTTGTTGGGCACGAGCAGCGTCGCCGTGTGCCACGCGCGCGGCTCGTGGGCGGCCGCGACCGGGTAGTCGATCGTCGGGTTCGATCGCTTCCAGAGCTCGCCCGTCGACAGGGCTGCCGAGCCGTTCCAGCCGCCCATGACGAGCACCCGCGCGTCGATCGGATCGCCGAGGAAGGTCGCGGAGTGGCGGCTGACCCCCTTGCCGGCGTTGTTGGCCGCCTTCCAGGTGGCCGCATAGCCGCACCCGCTCGAGCTGCCGATCGCGAGGTAGGTCGCCGCGGGCCAGCTCGTGGTGGCGCCGACGGTCGAGCTGCCGCCGGCGACGAGCACGGTGTCCCAGGTCGCCTGATCGCCCTCGACGGTGGCCGTCGGGCTGTGCGGGACGGTGACCGCGATGCCGTACCGGCGTGGCGCGGTCATGCTGGGGATCAGCCCGTTGAAGGCCCACGTCTCGCCCGCCCCGTAGATCACCGCGTCCGCGAGGTTGCCGCCGGCGTTGTGGCCGCCGATGAGGGCGAACATCCCGCTCGCGCCGCTCCCCTCGCACCAGCCGTGCGTGTTGACGGCGCCGTAGTCCATGCGCGCGACGGGCATCGAGGCCGCCGCCGTCCACGCGGGGTCGAGGGCGATCGGATAGGACAGGCCGCGCGCGTCGAGCGTGGCCTCGAGCTGGAGCTCGTCGCCGACTCGGCTCGCGCGCACCGCGAGATCGCGGCGCTCGCCGAGCGCGTCGATCGCGAACAGCGGCTCGGAGGCGATCTGCCGGCCGTCGGCCGCCGTGGCGAGGACGCGCCCGTCGACCACCTCGAGCGACGAGACCGCCGCGCTGCCGCGGACGACGAGGCGCAGCGTCGGCGAGGCCGAGGCGGCGCGCAGCACCCGCAGCTCCTCGAGGCGGCGCGGGTTCACGATCTGCACGACGTCGGTGTCGTTGGTCGCCGCCGCGTAGACGACCGCGTTCTCGGCGAGGGCCGCCTCGACGGGGCCGAGCCCCACGTCGGTGAGCTCGATCCAGAGCTCGGGCGCGCCGGCGAGCGCGACGTGCGTGACGCCGTTCGCGACGCTCGGCAGCGTCACCGAGAGCTCGGCTCCGCCGACGGTGGT
>JAJXTK010000310.1 GCA_021783935.1 Myxococcales bacterium
CCGAACGCCCGCGCGAACGACGGGTCTGCGTGCAGCGGGTTCCAGTCGCCGTTGAGGCGATAGAGCAGCGCCTGGTTGTCGCTCGTCTTCTCGGTGACGACCGCATCGGGGGCGCGCTCCGGCGGCACGTTCGGGAGCTCCGAGGGGCCGCGCTCGCCCCCCCAGCCGCCGGCGCCGCGCACGAACGTCGTCAGCTCGTTGTAGGCGAGCTCCTCGCCCGTGTCGGCGTCGAAGGTCGTGACCGCGTTGATCACGAGCGCGTTCTTCCCCTTGTCGAAGATGTCCTTGATCTTCGCCTTGTGGCGCAGCTTCGCGTGCGGCGGCAGCGGGCGCTTGAGCTCGAGGTACTGCTCGCCGTGCAGGATGCGATCGAAGCCGTACTTGAGCCCCGGGACCGCCTTGCCCTGCTTGGCCATCTCCATCGCGGAGCGCAGGACCGGCACGACGCCGAAGGTCGGCGAGACGCGGAAGCCGTCGCCGTGCAGCTCGTAGACGTACTGCAGGTCCTGGGCGTCGAGCGGATCGTGCGCGGCGCCGATCGCGAGCGCGTAGAGCGCGGCGTCGCGCTCGTCGTAGGCGTTGAACGTGTCGGGCAACTCGGCCGCCATCGCCTCGTCGACGTCGATGAGCTCGTTGCCGCCGCGCGACTTCGAGCCGAGGTTGCCGAGGATCGGCCCCATCGACGCGGTGATGTCGGTCGGGTGGGTCGTCTTGCCGAAGTCGGTGATGGCGCCCCACGCGCTCTTGACCGCCTCGGGGGTGATCTCGCGACCGAGCTTGAAGACCTTCCCCTCGGTGCGCTCCCAGCGGAGCTTGCCGTAGAAGCCGCCGCCCACCTCGAACAAGCCGCCGGTCTCCTCGCACTCCTGATGGCACAGCCACGCGACGAGCGGGCTCACGTACTCAGGCTTCAGCGCGTCGATCAGATCCTTGGGCAGCACCGTCTCGGTGAGGCGCGAGCCGGCGATCGGCGCGATGGTGTTCACCAGGACGCCCTTCTTCTTCCCCTCGAGCGCCAGCGTGTTCGCGAAGCCGACCAGGCCGAGCTTCGCCATCGAGTAGTTCGCCTGGCCGAAGTTGCCGTAGATGCCGGCGGCCGACGCGGTGAAGACGATGCGGCCGTAGCCTTGATCGCGCATCAGGTCCCACGCGGCCTTGGTCACCCGCATCGAGCCGAGGACGTGCACGCGGTAGATGAGCTCCCAGTCGGCCTCGCCCATCTTCTGGAACGAGGTGTCGCGGAGGATGCCGGCGTTGTTGATCACGACGTCGACGCGCCCGAAGGCGTCGAGCGCGCTCTTGACGATGTTCGCGCCGTCCTCGACCGAGTCGTAGTTGGCGACCGCCTCGCCCCCGGCCGCCTTGATCTCCTCGACGACCTTGTCGGCCGCCGCCGAGCTCTTGCCCTGACCGAGGGCGGCGCCGCCGAGGTCGTTGACGACGACCTTCGCGCCGCGCCTGGCGAGCAAGAGCGCATGGGAGCGACCGAGCCCCGCCCCCGCGCCGGTGATGATCGCGACCTTGCCGTCGAATCGAAGCTCATTCGCCATCGTGTGACCCCTTGTGATCCCTTGGAGTGAAGTGGATCCGCGGCCGCGCCCGCCGAAGCCGCTCGGGCGCGCGCAGGGATCGGTAGCGTAACGTCCTTTCGCACACGAAAGGAACCCAGACGCTGCGGGGAATTTCAGCTCTTTTCGCGTCGCGCCCGGAACGGGGCTGAACCGCCATTCAGCCGTCGCCGGCCCATCGACAGAAATCGTTTCGTGTGCGAAATATGTCGGCCGAGCTCGCGGAGAACCCCATGTCCGACGCCAAAGACACCACGACCGAGTCGCTGCTCCGAAGGCTGGTGAAGGATCTCGACGAGCGCCGCGCGCGCATCGAGCGCCTCGGCGGCGAGGACAAGATCGGAAGGCAGCACGCCCGCGGCAAGCTCACCTGCCGCGAGCGGCTCTCGAAGTTCTTCGACGACGGGGTGTTCTTCGAGATCGGCACCCACGGCACGCAGATGGGCGCGGCCGCCGGCCCCGACGGCGCCGACAAGCCGCCGGCCGACGGCGTGGTCACGGCCTTCGGGCGCGTCGGCGGCCGCCTCGCGTGCGCCGCGGCCTACGACTTCACGGTCAAGGGGGGCAGCATCGGCTACACGGGCGAAGAGAAGGTCACGCGCCTGCGCTCGATGGCGCTCACCGGTCGCCACCCGATGGTCTGGTTCATCGACAGCGCCGGCGCGCGCATCGATCCGGGCTCGTCGCACCCCGACGCGATCTCGCAGTTCGCGGGCACCGGCTTCCTGTTCCGCGAGCAGGTCACGATGTCGGGCGTCGTGCCGCAGGTCGCGGCGATGGTCGGCCCGGGCGCCGCGGGCACCGCGTACATCCCGGGGCTCGCCGACTTCGTGCCGATGGTGAAGGGGATCGGCTCGCTCGCGCTCGCGGGGCCGCCGCTGGTGAAGGCCGTCACTGGGCAGGACATCGGCGAGCAGGAGCTCGGCGGCTCCAAGGTGCACTCGGAGGTCTCCGGCGTCGGCGACGTCGAGGTCGCCAACGACGACGAGGCGATCTCGATCGTGCGCCGCTATTTGAGCTACTTCCCGTCGCACTGCGAGCAGGCGCCGCCGGTCATCCCGTGCGCCGATCCGATCGATCGGCGCGACGACGAGATCCTCGATCTGCTCCCCGACTCGAACCGCAAGCCGTGGGACATGTACAAGCTGATCCGGCGGATCGTCGACCAGGTCCCCGATCCGCGAGCCACCGAAGGCGGCGCTGCGGGCGCGACGATTCCTGACCTCCTGGACATCAAGCCGAAGTTCGGCCGCTCGCTCATCACCTGCCTCGCGCGCATCGGCGGGCGCAGCGTGGGCATCGTCGCCAACCAGCCGATGCACCTCGGCGGCATCCTCGAGAACGACAGCTCCGACAAGGGCGCGCACTTCATCCAGATCTGCGACGCCTTCAACGTCCCGCTGATCTTCCTGCAGGACGTCCCAGGCTTCATGGTCGGCTCGAAGGTCGAGCACGCCGGCATCATCCGGCACGGCGCGAAGATGCTCCACGTGATGAGCGCTGCGACGGTGCCGAAGATCACCGTGGTGGTGCGCAAGGGGTACGGCGCCGGCTACTACGTGATGTGCGGGCGCGCCTACGAGCCCGACCTGCTGGTCGCGTGGCCGACGGCGGAGATCTCGGTGATGGGCGCCGAGGGGATGCTCGGCATCGCGTCGAAGAAGCTCTTCGGCGACGCGGAGCCGCCGCCCGAGGTGAAGCAGGGGATCCTCGAGCAGATCCGCCAGCGCATCGACATCTACAAGTCGGCCGGCTGGGGCTACGTCGACGACGTCATCGATCCGCGCGACACGCGCCGCGCGATCGCGTGGGGGCTCGAGCTGGTCGCCGAGAAGAAGGCGCTGAGGCCGTGGAAGAAGCACGGCGTCGTGCCGGTGTGAGACGCCGACGTCACGGCGAGGCGATCGACACGCCGTCGGCGAGCACCTCGTAGACGGCCTCCAGGCGGCTCAGGTCGTCGGGATCGGGCGCCGCGGGATCGTCCGCCTTGGCGCGCACCACCGTGCTGACGCCGATCGCGAGGCAGCGCGGGGCGTCGAGCAGGTAGGTCCACGACGACATCAGCGACGCAGGGCGTACGCCGGCCGCCGCCTCGAGCGCGACGGCGTACGAGACGCGAGGCACCGTCACGCCCCGGTGCGCCTCCTCGACGAGCCGCGGCGGCGTCATGTCGATCCCCTTGGCCGACGCGGCGGCGAGCATGCGCGCGCGGTGCAACTCCGCGCACGCGCGCAGGCTCGTTTGGCCCGAGGCCTCGACGACCGCCGCGACGACGTAGGTCGGCCCCTCGTCGGCGCGCACGCGCAGGAGCGAGCCGTCGACGCTCGGCTCCTTGGCCCAGGTGAGCCCGCGGCGAAGGGGCACCCGCAGCCGGCCGTCGGGCGACGTCGCGAAGGAGGCGACCTCGCCGCTCGGCGCGTCGACGAAGCGATCGCCCGAGGCGCCCACGCCGCCGCACCCCGCGAGCAGCGCGAGGAGGGGCAGCAGCAGCAGCGAGCGGCGGCGCACGACGAGCGAGCGTAGCAGGCTGTGCAGTTGCTCCGAGATCGGCCGAGCCTCTCCCGGGTCACGGCGCGGGCTGGCGCGCGATCGACCACAGCCTGCTGACGGTCGCAGCTCCCGCAGGCCGTTCTTCAGCGGCCTGCCGGCAGCCGCGCCGCCCGACCGAGCGCGACGGTCACATCTCGGGGCGATCGCTCTTGGGACGGCGCAACGCGGGCAGTCCCCCCTCGCGCGCGCGGCGCGTCGCCCACCAGATTCCGCCGCGGTTCTTGCGCATCCACCCGTTGCGCTCCCAGGCGGCGAGCGTGCGCGACACCGTCTCGGTCGTCGCGTGGATCATCATGGCGACGTCGGAGCGGCGCAGCGGCAGCGGCATGAAGCGCCCGTCGTCGACCGGCGCGCCGTGTCGGTCGGCGAGGCGATCGAGCAGCGCGACCAGGCGCTCCTCGACCGCGCCTCCCGCAAGCTCCGGTATGCGCGCCAGGTAGGTGCGCGCCTCGAGCGAGCCGGCCTCGGCGAGCTTGATCGTCGCCGTGGCGGACGTCGCGACTGCCGCGAGGAACGCGCCGCGCTCGATCACGCCGACGAGGGCGGCGCCGATGGCGACCACCGAGACCGACGACGGCGCGCCGTCGACGATTGCCGATGGAACCGGGAGGCTCGGCCCGCGCACGAGATCGACGAGCGTGCGCCCCATCATGAGCTTGGCGAGCCCATGCACGAGGATCGGCATCGCGACGATGGGCTCCGCCTCGACGACCATCGCGCGATCGTGCTCGACGCGGACCCAACGAATCCTGGAACTCAGCTCCTGAAACGCGGGCTGCGAGAGCTCCGCGAGCACCGGGATCTTCGACAGCTCACCCACGGGGTCGTTTGGTTCGACTCCAGACATGACGACACCTCTCCGGCGCTGGCATCGCCCGCCGGTGCTCGGTCCCTCCCCTTGCTTGCTTGATCCGTGTCTACCCGTAACGGTACCGAGGACGTCTCGAAGGCAGACAACGGAACGCAACGAGGCTCAATTTTTTGTGAGAGCTTGTAAGACAGGCCGCGCTCGATCGATTCCGCGCGCACCGCCAAAGCGGACTTCGCAGCGAAGCCCATGCCCTCTCGGCGCGCGCGGCGCGTGCGCTGGTCACTCGAAGCGCGCGCGCACGATGACGAACTTGTTGTCCTCGGCCTCGGTCGTGATCTGCTCCGTCCACCGCGTGCCGCCGTTGGGAGGCGGGCCCATCGTGGAGCGGAGCATCTCGTCGATCTTCTGCACGCGCCCGAGCTCGGTGACGAAGTAGATCGCCTTGACGTGCTTGCGCATGTCGGTGAGCCAGGTGCGCATGCGGTCGCTCGCGCGCTCGCCCGCCGTGCCCCCCTGCGACATGCCGTTGCCGAACTCGACGAGGCGGCCGCCGGAGTAGAAGTTCTCCCCCTTCCAGTTCATCTCGAAGGCGACGATGGGCTCCATCGTCGAGCGACGATCGCGGTAGTACGCCGCGAACAGCGGACGCTGCCCCCAGTGCGGCGCGACCTTGACCATGTACACGTCGAGGTTCCACCCGGCGAACAGGAAGGCGAGCGCGCCGAGCGCGACGATCGCCTGCCTGCGCCAGGCGCGCACCGAGACCGCGAGCACCAGCGCCGTCGCCGCGAGGCCGAAGCCGAACAGCGGCGCCGAGAAGTTCAGCTCCTTCGGCCAGACGCGATCGTAGCGATAGGTGAACAGCTGGATCAGGCGCTCCTGCCCCTTGATGTCGGTGGTGGGCAGCGACGCGAGATCGCGCGCGACGAGCACGGTCGCCACCGCGGCGGCCAGCGCCAGCGCGCCGATGAAGATGCCGGTGGCGCTCGTCCCCTCGGCATCCTCCTCGTCGAGGACCTCCTTGGACCGCTCGCCCGAGCGCGCGAGGCGCGCGGCGGCGAACGCGACGAGGAGCCCCGCGGCGGCGAGCGACGCACCGGCGAGCGGCGAGGCGGCGGGCAGGGGCTGCTTCGGATCGATCGAGCCCCAGAACGCGCCGGGCACGAGCTTCGAGAAGCCGTAGGCCGCGACGGCGACGCCGAGCGTCGTGGCCCCGAGCCACAGCCACGCGCGCCCCTTGTCGACGAGGTGCTTCGGCCCGAGCGCCTCGTCGAGGAAGATGCCCGTGAGCATCGCCGCGGGCGGCACGGCCGGGAAGACGTAGTGATGGAACTTCGTCTTCATGTACGTGAACAGCGCCCACGAGAAGACGAACCACATCACGAGGAAGATGCCGACGTCGCGCCGACGCTCGTCGTCGAGCGACAGCGCGCGCGTGGCGGCGCCCCACCGATCGCGCGCCCACCAGACGAGCCCCGCGGCGATGACCCCCGTCCACGGGAAGAACGCGTAGCCGAGCTGCCACACGTAGTAGCGGAGCGAGACGTCGTCGCCGCCGTTGGTGTCGTGCACGTGGTCGAGCGCGCGCTTCCACATGTGGTGCACGAACAGCTGCTGGATGAACTCGTCGCCCATGCGCACGAACATCGCGACGAACCAGGGCGCCGCGACGACGCCGAGCACGATGGCGCCCGAGACGTACTCGAAGCGCAGCAGATGGCGCCACTTGCGCGCGGTGACGACGTAGACGCCGGCGACGGCGATCGGCAAGAGGAAGCCCGCGATCCCCTTGCCCATCGTCGAGATCGCAGCGAACTCCCACGCGACCACGAAGCACAGGCGCGAGATGCGCCGCTCGTTGCGGTTGAGGCCGAGCAAGAGCCCGCCGAGGCCGAGCCAGAGCAGGCCCTGGAGCGCCGGCTGGAACTCGGGGTGGACGACGTGCGCCTTGTCGCAGGCCCACTTGCCCATGACCATGAGCCGCTCGTAGGAGCCGTCCTGGGGCTTCCAGCACTCGTGGCCGGAGCCGGGGAAGTACTCGTCGAGGTGGGGCGCGAAGCCGAAGCCGTTGTTGGTGACGAGCTCGAAGTTGCGCGAGATGAGGTAGAGCGCCTGCGGCACGGCGGTCAGCAGCACGACGCCGATCGCGAGGTGGTAGCCCGAGAGCGAGAGGACCCGCTTGCCGAGGCGCACCGGCACGGCGCGCACCGTCGCCGAGTCGTCGGTGGTCAGACCGATGATCAGCAGCGACATCGCCGCCGTGAGCGAGGCGACGAACGGCATGTCGGTGATCGACTGGTGCGACAACATCGCCCAGTCGCACCCGGTGGCGAGCACGATCGCCGAGAGGAACCCCGCGCGGCGCCCGCGGACCTGCGCGACCGCGCGGTAGGCGAGGTAGAGCGCGATGACCGAGAGGATCAGCGACGGGAAGCGGACGATCCACTCGGGGTGGCCGGGATCGCCGCCGCGCTGCGCGGGCGCGATGATGTGGTCGGGCAGGTAGGCGTGCCGGTCGGCGACGTAGCTGACGCCGAAGGTCGCCATCGCGAGCGCCTGCATCCAGAAGTCGAAGGTCGGCTTGGTAACGAACCACCACACCTCGGCCCACCAGCTG
>JAJXTK010000311.1 GCA_021783935.1 Myxococcales bacterium
GGAGCCGTGGCCGGAGCCGTGGCCGGAGCCGTGGCCGGAGCCGTGGCCGGAGCCGGAGCCGTGGCCGGAGCGGTGGCCGGAGCCGTGGCCGATGCCGGAGCCGATGCCGATGCCGATGCCGATGCCGGAGCCGATGCCGATGCCGATGCCGGAGCCGTGGCCGGTGCCGGAGCCGTGGCCGGAGCCGTGGCCGGAGCCGGTGCCGATGCCGTGGCCGATGCCGATGCCGTTGCCGATGCCGTTGCCGATGCCGATGCCGTTGCCGACGCCGACGCCGGAGCCCCCGTCTGCGCCCCGCCCTGCGTCTCGGTAGCCGGCCGCTCGCTCCCTTCCTCGTCCTTCGTCGCCACAATCACCCCCGCATCGGATTGCGAACCTGGATCTTCGGCAGCGCCCCCGCGCGCTCGAGGATCTTGCGCGCCTCTTTGACGAGCAGCGGGTGCACCCCCTTGGCGGCGAAGCCCGCGACGATGCGCGGATCGATCTTGGCGAGCTGGTGCATGCAGCTGCGGGCCTGCTTCAGATCGTCGACGGCGCCGAACGCGAACACCTGCGCGCGCAGGATGCCCGGCTTCAGGTCGGCGAGCGAGGCGTCGCTCAGATCGAACATGCCGAGCAGCTCGATCGCCTTCTGCGCCTGGCCGGTGCGCGCCCACGCCTCCGCGATCACGGCGGCGATGGTCGCCTTGGCCTTCGTGTCGTCGTGCCGCTTCATGTCGATCGGATCGACCAGCTTGCGGGCGGGCTGCGTCTCGCCGAGCAGCAGGTGGATCATCGCGCGCTGGGCGCGGGCCTCGTCGGCCACCGCGGGCACGACCTTGGCGAGATCGATCGTCTCGAGCACCTCGAGCGCCTGACGCGGGTTCTCGTGCATCAGGAGCTGGGCCTTCGCGAAGGTGGCCGCGGCGTCCCCCTTCTTGAACTCCTTGTCGATCTTCTCGATCGCCTCTTGGCGCTCCTCCTTGGTCTTGGCCTCGCCGACGATCGAGGCCACCCGCTTGGTCTTGCTGGTGAAGCTCCACGCCCACCAGACGAGCCCCGCCGCGGCGACGGTGAGCACGGCGACCGTGATCGTGACCCACTTGTTGTGCGCGAGCGCGGCGACGATCCAGAGGATCACCGCCGGGATGCCGACGCGCGTGGCGAGCGTCTTGACCGGCAGCGGCGGCGCCTGGACCTTCGCGCCCAAGGCCGGCTCGGCGGCCGGAGCGGGCTTGCTCGTGCGCTTGTCGCTGGCCGAAGGGCTCGCCTTCTTCGAGGACGTGGGGGGCCGAACCGATTCCTTCGCCATCGCCGGGGGCCCTTAGCACGGTCCAAAGCGGGGATCGGCCTGGGGCGGGCGGCGCAGCAGGCAGCCCGTCTCACCCGCGCCCGAGCAGCTTGCCGCTCGACGTCGGCCCCGCCGTCACCGGCTTGTTCAGGACGATCTGCCGCCCGGCGTTGCGCCCGTGCTCGCGCGCGTCGCTGCCGGGGCCGCCACCGAAGCGCACCGTGCGCACGTAGGGATTCCGGCGCCGGTAGAACTCCGCGAGGCCGGGGTCGCCGACCCAGACGAGCCCCTCCTCGCGCGAGCGGCGCGCCTGCTCGCGGAGCTGCTCGCTGAAGCCGCTCATGACGCCGGCGAGGTAGACGCGCCGATCGCGATCGCCCCCGATCCCGAGCGCGCGCTTGTGCGCGCGCCAAAGCTCCTCGCCCGTGTGCAGCAGGAACGAGTGCGCGTACTCGGCGAGCTCGAGGTTCGCCGGCGAGCCGCACACCTCGAGGACGCTGCCGCGCTTCTGCTCGACCACCCGCCAGACCGGGACCCAGATCGTCTCGACGAAGAAGTGCTCGGCGAGGATCGACGCGAGCAGCCGCTCGTGCTCGTGCACGCGACCGGAGGGGGCGCCGAGGTGGCGGTAGGCGTAGCCGCGCGCCGCCTCCTTCGCGGGGCGCTCGAGGTTGTGGCGGAGCATCAGCTTCTGCGCCGCCGCCATCGCCGCGCGCGCCTCGTGCTCGTTCGGGCTGTCGGCGAGCGCGAGCAGCTTCGCGATGCGCTCGAGCACGCGCTGCTCCTCCGGCGTCTTGGCGCCCGCCTCGGGCAGCCCCGTCGCCGCCGCGTCGATCCCGAGCTTCTGGCAGACCGAGCGGAACGCGGGCCCGTGCGCCGCCTCGTCGCTTACGCCGAGCACCTCGTCGACGTACTGGTGCGCCATCTCGTGCTTCAGCACCTCGAGCACGACGCCCCAGGGGTGCTCGAGCAACAGCCGCCGCTGGATCTCGAGCGTGCGCGTCGCGCCGTCCCAGCGACCGAGCAGCGCGCCCACGTCGAGCAGCGCGAAGGACGGCCGCCGCAGCTTGCGACGAAAGAGCGTCGCGTTGACGTCGTCGTGCGCGACGCGCGTCGCCCGCAAGAGCGCCGCGTCGAGCATCGCCTCGTGCTGGCGCAGGCGCTCGTGCATGGACGACATGCCCCCGGGCCTTAGCACGCTCGGCGCAGGCGGCAGCGCCCCGGGGCGGACGGAACCCCCCTCGCGCCGCAAACCCCACCGGGGTGAGTGGAGAGCAATTGCCCTTGGATTTCCCAGCGATCGTGCTAACGCCTCATTTATGAGTTACGCGCATCGTCGGTCGGTCTTCTCGAGCCTGATCCGTCACGGGGCGTCGCTCCTCGCCCCGCTCGCCGCCGCCGGATGCGGCGCCGGGGTCACGCAGCCCGAGGCGGGCGGCACGGCCGGGGTGCAGACGACCGCGCCCTTGCTCGAGGGCTCGTCGGACGCTGCCGACACGAGCTGCAACGTCGTGCTGCGCACCGCGGGGCGCGTCGCCGACGCGACGGGCGGCTACGAGGTCGATGCGACCACCGGCCAGGTCGTGTTCACCGGCGTCGTCGACCTCGCCGAGGCGGCGACCGCGAGCGCGACCTCGGTCGGCGTCGCGTACTCGTCGGGGGGCGCGTGGTACGACGTGACGGCGAGCGCGAGCGCTGGCGCGCCGGCGGGCTTCCGTCGCTACGCGTTCCGGATCGATCGCGACACCGCCGCGGCGGGCGCGAGCACCACGTCGCTTTCGGGCTTGTCGCTCCAGCTCGCCCCCTACGCGCGCGGCGCCGCCGGCGGCCGGCTCTTCGATCACAACCGCAACCCGGCGCCGTTCGCCAACTACGTCCTCGACGCCGCCGACGCGTGGTCGATCACCGACGCGCCGGCGGTCTGCGACGGGGCCGCCGCCCGCCCCTCGGCGACGCTCGAATTCCAGAGCGGCCTCACGACGGCGCAGCACGGCGCGCTCGTCGCGGGGGGGGCGCTCCACGTGCTCTACGCGCTCGATCGCCTGCCGCAGTGCCGCGGGACGCACGACGGCTTCCCGGCGTGGAGCACCACCGCGTTCGTGCGCTTCCTCCCCGGCGGCCAACTCGCGAGCGCCCCGGTGCAGGCCTTCGTGACGAACAACGGGACGCCGACCGACCAGGCGTACTCGGTGCCGCTCGACGCCGACGTACCCGTCGACGCGACGAGCGCGGAGCTCTGGTTCCACAACCAAGGGGGCGCCGGCGACGTCTGCGACGGCTGGGACAGCCAGTACGGCGCGAACTACCGCTTCGAGGTGCGCGCCTCGGCGCCGGCGGCCCCCGCGTGGGCCGGGCGCTGGGGCGGGAGCTTCGCGCGCGACTGCGGACGCACCGACGGGCTCGCCGAGCCGACCGTCGTGGACGAGTACGTCCGCGAGCGCGCGTGCATGTTCGTGGAGGCCGACGTCTACGTGCCGGGCGTCAGCGACGTCGGCGAGCACCCGGAGCTCGTCGAGGCCGAGGTCGAGTGGTCGGTCGACGGCGGCGCCCCGCAGCGCGCGTGGCTCTCGTACCAAGGGCGCGTCGGCAACGACTACCGCTTCCGCTGGTCGCTCCCGCGCGACGTGATGAGCCGCGACTACTGGAACCGCTACAGCTACACCTTCCGGTTCTCGACCGACGGCGCGAGCTGGTTCTCGATCGGCCAGGGCGACGGCCCGACCGGCGGCGCGCCGCGCACCATCGCGCGCGATGCGAGCTGGTGCATGCCCGGCTGGCCCGGCTGCGGCTGACACGCGCGGCCCATCCTCGCTGTGCAGCAGGGCTCCCCGCGACCGCGCGAAGTCGCACCTCGCGCTTCCATGCGGCAATCGCGGCACGCTCGCCGTGACGCGCAGGGAGCGCTCGCCGCGCGGCGCCGCGGTTGCAGGAGCGAGGCGCACGCTTGCAACGCGAGGGGGAGTCGATGCTGTGGCGCCTGCGCTTCGAACAGGGGAATGTCGTCGACCTGCCGCTCGGCACTTCGTTGTTGGGCCGAGGTGATCGGAGCGCGATCCGCGTCGCTCACCCCTCCGTCTCTCGCGAGCACCTCCGGCTGCACGTCGGCCTCGACGCCGTGGTCGTGGAGGACCTCGAGAGCAGCGGGGGCACGTTCATCGACCGCGCGCGGCTAGAAGGCAGCCGCGCGATCAGCGACGCGGTCGCGCTCCGCGCGGGGCACGTCGACATGATCCTCACGCCGGTGGCCGACGCGGACTTCGCGCCGACCGGCGCCGATCGTTGCCCGATTTGCGGGGGGCTGCGCGAAGACGACGGCTGCGCCTTCTGCCTCGGCAAGACGCTGCCGCGGCAGCGCCAGAGCCAGACGACGCGCAAGATGGAGCCGCTCGGGCTGCTCGTCGAGATCGCCCACCACGAGATCGACGCCGGACACCTGCACGAGGCCGAAGGGCTCCTGGCGCGCGTGGCCGAGGGCGCCGAGCACCTCTCGGGGGCGTCGCCGTCGCTCTGGCAGGCGCTGGTGCGCTGCACGGCCTCGCACGCCATGGCGACCGACGACGCCCGCTGGTTCCAGTGGGTGATGGATCAGCTGGCCGCGTGCAACGAGCCGCCCCGCGAGGTCGTCGCGGAGGTCGAGCAGCTGCCGCCCGCGCTGCTCACCGACGTGCTCCCGTCGCTCGAGGAGCTGTTCGCGCGGATCTGGGAGGGGGACGGCGATCGGCTGACGATGCCCTACTCGCGGATCTCGGACGCCGGCGCCGAGGCGAGCTCGCAGCGTCGCCTCGACGCCGCGCAGTGACGCTCGCGACGGGCCCCGGCGCGCGGCGAGGGGGCGAGCTCCGCTACGGCAAGAGCGCCGCGCCGAAGACGCCCGCGGAGTCGCCGAGCGCGTGGCGAACGATGCGCGTGCGCAGCTCGTCGTTGAAGACCCAGCGGGCCACGGCGTCGACGCCGCGATCATAGAGCGCGTCGAGGTTGGACACGCCGCCGCCGAGCACCACGACCTCGGGGTCGAGCACGTCGATCACGGTCGCGAGGGCGCGGCCGAAGAGCTCGAGCGCCTCGTCGATCGTCTCGCGCGCGTGCCGATCCTCGGCGACGCGCGCCGCGATCTCGGGGAGCGCGCGCGCGAGGCCCGACCGCGCCGCGTACGCGCGCTCGATCGCCGGCCCCGCGAGGTAGGTCTCGACGCAGCCGCGTCGACCGCAGTAGCAGGCCGGACCGCGCTCGGCGTCGAGCACGACGTGCCCAAACTCGCCGGCGATCCCCTGCGCGCCATCCCAGGCGTGCGGCCGCCCGCCGCGCGCGATCACGACCCCGCCGCCGACGCCGGTGCCCATGATGACGCCGAACGCGACGTCAGCGCCGCGCGCCGCCCCCCAGGTCGCCTCGGCGACCGCGAAGCAGTTCGCGTCGTTGGCGAACGCAATGGGGCGCGCCGCGGCGACGAGCACGTCGCGCCGAAAGGGGCGCCCGTTGAGGCACGTGGTGTTCGAGTTCTTGACGAGGGGCGCCTCGACGTGGGCGCCGTCGGGGCCGCGGTGGGTGAGCCCGCCGGGCATACCGACGCCGACCGGCAAGGCGTCCACCCCCGCCTCCCGCTCGACCTCGCCGAGGATCCGCGCGACGCGCGCGACGACGTGCTCGTAGCCCGCGTCGGCCTCCGTGGGCACCCGCACGCGCGCGAGCACCTCGGGCGCCTCGGGTCGCACGCGCACGACGGCCGCCTCGATCTTCGTACCGCCGAGGTCGACGCCCACGCGGAGCCGCTCGTGCATGTCGCCGAGGGCAGCACGGCCTCGCGGCTCCGTAAACGCGGCCCGGCGAGGCCCCCCGAGCGCGCGGGGCGGGGCGGCTCGGCGGGGCGACGCGCCGCGTTCGGCCGACGCCCGGTTGACGAGTCGCCTTTCGGTGCGCAGAAATCAGGGATGTCGTCGAAGCCGGCGTGCGGGCCCCATGTGGAGCTGACCTCGAACCCGACCGTACGCGTGACGCGCTGCACCTGCGGCACCGTCCACGTGCACCTCAAGGCCACCGGCGTCTCCTTCCAGATCGACGAGGCCCAGCTGCGCCACCTCGCCAACGGCCTGTCGGGCGCCGCGCGCTTGCTCGACGCGGCCGAGGCCGAGATCGTGATCACCAAGAGCGGCGACGGCACGATGCACTGAGCTGGCTAGCAGGCCGTTGAGAAACGGCCTGCGGGAACTGTGACAGACAGCAGCCCGTGTCGATCGCGCGGCGAGTTTCGGGTTGACGCGGGAGAGGATCGGGCAGCTCCGGAGAAGCTCAACGGCCTGCTAGGGCCCCGCGGCCAGCTCCGCGAAGAGCGCGTCGAGATCGAGCTGCTGCAGGATCGCCTTGCGGATGGGGCGCTTCTGATCCCAGAAGATCCGCGCGCGCAGGAACTCCGTCGCGATCGGCGAGCGCAGCGCCTCGAGGGCCGCGCCGGCGCGCTGCTCGTCCTCGAACGGAAGGAAGTAGCACGTGTCGTCGAGCATCACCGGGCGACCGGCGCGAGGGCCGAGCAGCACGAAGCGCAGGCGCTTGTGGAGCCCGGAGATCGCGACCTTGTACGGCGCGAACGCGTACGGGCCGACGCCGAAGATCGCGAACTCGGGCCGCCCTCGATAGACCGAGCTCTTGCGCGCGAAGAGGCGCGCGCGGTGACGCCGTAGGTAGCGCTGCGCGGCGGGAGCCCGCGCGCCGAGCGCCGAGGTGTCCTCGCCGAGGGTGCGCTGCGGCACGACCACGGCGCGCTCGACCTCGAGGCCGCGGTCGAGATCGCTCCCCTTGACCAGCGGAAAGACCAGCTCGTCCTCGATCGCGACGCGCTCGCCGAGGCCGTTCTCGAGGTGCGCGCCCGCGCGCGTGAGCTCCATGACCGCGGCGCAGTCGTGCTTGATCCCCGAGCGCCACGCGGGGCTCGACGAGCCGGCGAGGTGCGCGGTGCGGGCGTGCGCGTCGGCGTCTGCGATGACCGCGCCGTCGGCGAACGCGAGGTGCGAGCGCGGCGCGCGCGCCTCGAGATCGGCGAAGACCGGCCAGGTGACGCCGACGCCCGCGGCCCCGCCCGCTTCGCAGACCAAGAGCGCGGCGTCGACCGACGCGGCGAAGTGGCGCGCGGCGTCGATCGCGAAGAGCCCCCCCGGCGTGAGCCCCCAGCCCGCCGCGTCGGCGCGCTCGAGCACGCGCCGGGCGACGGAGGTCTTGCACAGCATCGCGAGCGTCGCGCGGCGCGGCGCGACGGCCTCGAGCAGGCG